>JAPFCT010000121.1 GCA_026169575.1 Faecalimonas sp. | reverse complement strand
CCAATCACTGCGGTCCGAAGGTGCGAAAGACTTCTGACATCGACACGATAATGCCGCAATGCGTTCCAGAATACTTCCACACCGGTCGGACTTGTAAAGACGATCCACTGGTATTTCCGAATGTGGGAAAGCGCCTGACAAAGTCTTTCGCTCTCCACCTCCGGCACGATGCGGATTGCAGGCGCTTCCAGCACCTCTGCTCCTTCTTCCCGCAGCATCTCTGCCAGACGGCTGCTCTGCTCCTTCGGTCTTGTCACCATGATCTTCATGCCTGCCAGCGGCCGTTTCTCATACCATTCCAGTTCCCTGCAATCACAGACCTTCCCTACGACAATGATCGCCGGCGGCTGGATCTTTGCTTCCCTTGCAAGGTCCGGTAACGTTTCCAGCGTTCCGGTAATTTTCCGCTGTCTTGCTGTCGTTCCCCGCTCCAGAACTGCCGCAGGTGTCTGCGGATCCATCCCCTCCCGGAGCAGATTTTCACAGAGAAACGGCAGTGTCGAGACTCCCATCAGAAATACCAGTGTGCCTTTTACACCTGCCAGTTCCCGGAACGGAATCTCGTCCGGTTCATGTCCTTCCTTTTTATGCGCCGTAATAATATGCAGGGAAGAGGCGGCATCCCGGTGTGTGACCGGAATCCCCTGATATGCAGGAACAGACACGGCCGATGTCACACCCGGAACAATCTCAAACGGGATTCCCGCTTTCTGCAATTCTTCTGCTTCCTCCGCGCCGCGCCCGAACACAAACGGATCGCCGCCCTTTAACCGGACAACCTTTTTTCCTTCCATCGCTTCTTTTACGAGAATCTGGTTGATCTCGCTTTGTTTTACCCGGTGATTGCCGGAGTGTTTTCCTACATCAATATATTTTGCATGTTCCGCTCCGTAAGTGAGCACCCCCTGCCCCGCAAGTCTGTCATAAACAATGACATCCGCCTCCGAAAGCAGGCGTTTTCCCTTGACGGTCAGAAGCTCCTGATCCGATGGTCCTGCTCCGACCAGCCATACTTTTCCCTGCTTCTTAGTGTTTTGTTCGTAATTCATCCGCAAGCTCCCATCCTAACTGTGCTGACGCCCGGACCTCTGCCCGCTTCGTCGCGATCACATAATTTCCTGTCTCTTCTTCATAGTATAAACCGGTCAGTACCAGTTCTCCCTGCTCGATCCTTCCATATGCCGCCACCGGGGAACTACATCCGCCGTCCAGCCTTCTCACAAATGCCCGCTCATTCTCAGCGATCACTTCGATATTCTCCGGCTGAAGCCCTCTCACAAGTTCCCGCATCTCTTCTCTTCCCTGCACGACAAGAACACCCTGCCCCGCCGCCGGAAGAATCTCTTCCGGAGAAAAATACCGTGTAATCCGCTCCTCGAGTCCGAGTCTCTTTAACCCTGCTGCCGCAAGCACAAGCACATCATACTGTCCACTGTCCAGCTTCTGAAGTCTTGTCTGGATATTGCCCCGGATCCCCTTAACTTCCGCGTCCGGATACAACTTCTCAAGCTGGATCCTTCTCCGGAAGCTGGAGCACCCGATCACACCCTGACCATCCCAGTTTTCTTTTCCTTTTGCAGGCACGAGCACATCTCTTGGATCTTCCCTTCTGGAATATGCAAGGATCGAAAGCTCTTTCGGTGTCTCCATCGGCATATCTTTCAGACAGTGTACCGCCAGATCAATTTCTCCATCCAGAAGTGCGCGGTCCAGTTCTTTTACAAAAAGTCCTTTTCCTCCGATCTGCTCCAGACTTCTGTCCAAGATCTTATCTCCGGTCGTTTTCATCGTCACCAGTTCCAGCTCCAGTTCTGGATGCAGCTTCTTTAACTCCCGCATGATCATCTCCGCCTGCACCACTGCCAGCTTACTCTCCCTGCTGCCTACTCTGATTTTTTTCTTCATCTTCCATCTCCACAATATTTCTTATCTTTGCTGCCATCTCCGCAACCTTCCGGTGATTGCTTCCATCTCCGGTAATTCCTACGACAAGTTCCTCCTGAACTGCCACTGCCGGGAAATAAAAATCACAGTCTGTTCTGTCCGTTGCAGTATTTGCCAGGATCTTTCGCTCACGGCACAGCATGCAGATCTCATGATTGAGCTGCTTTACATTCGTTGCTGCCAGCACGAAGAAAAGTTCTTCTGTCAGATCTTTTTCTTCAAACGGTTTCTCTTCCAGTTCTATTTTCCTCTCCGATACAAGCAGATAAAATGCCTCCTGCTGTTCTTCTGGGATTTCCTTTGCAATGACTCTGATGTGTGCACCAAACTGCAACAATGTCTGCACCCTCCGAAGTGCGATTTTCCCCGCGCCGACCACAAGGATCTGCTTTCCTTCGATATCTATGAACAGTGGAAAATAACGCATTGCCTTTCTCCTGCCTTCCCTTTCTCACAATTTCTCCCGCAGCTTTCAAACATCAGCTTCTTCTCTTCGGATTTTCTGCAATCCCGCCTTTGATCAATACCCGGAGCGGGCGCTCTCCTTCCGGAAATGTTCTCATTTTCTCGCACACTCCGCAGTCTGTCCGGTCAGAATCTCCACACCATGGATCACTTCCTCCAAAATCTCCGCAAGGCTTTCCTCCACTGCCTTCGGACTTCCCGGCAGATTGATGATCAGCGTCTCCTTCCGGATCCCTGCCGCCGCGCGGGAAAGCATTGCACGTTTTGTATATTTCATACTCGCCGCACGCATCGCCTCCGGAATCCCCGGAACAAGCCGCTCACAAATATCGGTGGTCGCCTCCGGTGTACAGTCTGTTTTGGAAAATCCGGTTCCGCCGGTTGTCAGTACCAGATCCGCCATCTGACTGTCTGCGATCACCGCCATCACTTTCGCAAGCGTCTCTCTGTCATCCGGCAGGATCTTTTTAAACGTGACTTCCATCCCGGCTTTTTCTACGATCTCACAGATCTTTGCCCCGCTGATATCTTCCCGCTTCCCTGCATATCCGGTCGTACTGGCTGTAATTACAGCAACTCTTATTTTCATCTGAACTCCTCCTCATTTTTCTATCTATTTTCCATCTGTCTTTGCTCTATCTAAAATACTTTCGTGTTCTTTTTCCATTCTCTCTTTTTTCACGAGACCTTCCGCCTATATCACATAACTATGACAGGTCATCGTTCTCCCCAGTTTTTCAAAATACATGGTATAGTCTTCCACATAGGTGTAACCACATTTTCTGATCAGCGCGTTGGATGCCGGATTATCTGTAAATGCGTCTGCAAAGCAATAATCATACTCCTGCTTGATCTTTTTTGTCCAAAACCGGAGCAGTTCTGTGCCATACCCCTTTCTGTGGTATTCCTTCCCCAGAACAAATCCGACTCCTGCACACTTTTTCCCTTTGTAAGGCTCTTCTTCCATCTTTTCCGGAAAAATACGAAAATAGCCAATCACTTTCTGATCCAGAAGGATTGCAGTTCCATTCTCATCCTCCGCCAAATTTTGAAAAAACTCACGAAACTCCTCCTCTGATCCCAGCGCCTGATATCCGGCAGGCTCTGTGATCGATGGATCCGATAAAATGGCATGCAGCGCTGCCCCATCGCTCTCCACAATGTTTCGATAATGCAGTCTTTCCGAATGTATCTCCTTTTCCATCATACTCTTCCCCCTTAGAAATTTAAAATAAAAACTACTTCCTACTCTCTGATTTTTGATCTTTTCTGTCTCTGTTTTTTTCTGCTACTGTTTCGATATTCTCACAAAATACGAGTTCCTCCGATCCTCCGTCAAGGAATCTCCCCGCAGGAACCCGGTTGACCAGAACTGTATAGCTTCCTTCCACACCTTTTCGCAGACCATCTCTGCTTCCTGCAATATACAGAAGGTCGTCCCAGTCAATTGTTTCTTCTTTTTGTTTTCCAAGAAATGCTGCCAGCATGTCCGGTCGAAAGCCTGCTGCCTCGATGGATCGTCCAACTGCCGGATAGCCAAGTACTCCGATCACAAGATCTGTCCCCGGAAAGATCACCGGCTCATGCGCGGCAGGAATTTTGATATCCTTCCCTTTTGCCCCGTCTGCCTCAACGATCAGGACGTCTGCCAGACCGCATACGGCTCCATACTCTTCTGAAGGAATGCCGCAGATTTTTCCATTTCCGCAGGAAATCCCCACTGTCAGGATCTTCTTCTGCTCCAGCTGTTCTGCAAGATTGCCTAAAAACTCAGATACGGAGCCATGCCCGCCCGCTTCCTTCCACTCCACGAAGTCCTCCGCGGGCTTCCACATATGTGTTGTCGTTGTGACAAGAACCTTCTGCCCAAGCGATGCCAGTTCCTTTGCCACACGATAGCAGGTCGTCGTCTTGCCTCCTGCCCCGACTACGGAAATGATCTTCTCTCTGCCCGGCAGGATCCTAACCGCCTCACAAAGTCTGTCAAAAAAAACAGGATCCCCCTGCCTGAGCTTCCACACACCGGTCTGCCCACACTTCTTGCTTCCCGGTGCATAGTCCATATCTTCCAGTTCCTGCCCGGATGCCGCTTCTCCGAAAAAGGTATCCTGCAAATGCTGCTTCATCACCTTTTTCCCTCCGACATCCCCGGACAGTGAGAGCAACTCCTTCAAATAAATCTCTGAAAACACAACGGGATTCCCCCATTGTTCTTTGTAAGTCAGACATCCGATCCCTTTTCCGCTTGTTACATATCCGTTCAGAAAAGAAACGATCGTCTCCACCTTCAGAAATGGCTGATCGCAGACAAAAAAGCAGACTGCATCGCCTTTTCTGATCTTGCCTGAAATACTTTGGATCCCAAGCCGGATCGACCGGGAGATCCCCTGCTCTGGCGCATCGTTTCTGACCGCCGTCCATCCTGCCTGCTCCGCCGCTTCGAAAATATTCTCATACTGTGTCACAAGCACTTTTTCTCCGAACGGACACTTTTTCTCAGCCTTCTCAATCTTCTCAGTCAGATGCCGGTACATCGGCTTTCCTTCGACCAGACTTAACAGCTTATTACTTCCAAAGCGGCGGCTGTTTCCAGCCGCCAGTAAAATCACATGAATCTTCATTATTTTTTCATGCCCCAGTATACTTTTTCCGCAGTGATCGGAAGTTCTTTCACCCGCACACCGGATGCATTGTATACTGCCTGCGCGATCGCCGGAGATGGTGTGTTGATCACGACTTCTCCGATGGATTTTGCCCCAAACGGTCCCGTAGGCTCATAACTGCTCTCAAACTCTACGCGGATCGTACCGACATCCTGGCGGCTTGGAATCTTATACTGCATGAAAGAATTGCTGAAATTCTTTCCACTCTCACTGTACACAATATCTTCATAGAGAGCCATTCCGATTCCCTGCGCGATTCCGCCTTCTGTCTGTACTCTCGCAAGCGATGGGTTGACAACCGTACCACAGTCTACGACTGCAACATAGTCTACCAGCTCGATCTCTCCCGTCTCCTGATCTACATCCACTTCTGCCATTCCGACCAT
>JAPFCT010000391.1 GCA_026169575.1 Faecalimonas sp. | reverse complement strand
TCCGATACAGTATCTTTTCCCCTACAGTCTTTTTCTGTATGGTCTTTTTCCATATAGCCTTTTTCTATATGTTCTTTTTCTGTGCTTACTTCTACCGCAGCCTTTTGCTCCGTACTTTCTTCTCCGGCAACAATCGGATCAGCTTCTTCCCTGTTCTCCGAGTCGCTGAAAGAATCACTTTTTTTCTGCTCTTCTTCCTCTGTCCAAACACCTTCCCCGATTGCGGAAGCAAACTGTATCGCCGCCTCATACGCTTCGTGGATCTCCTGCCATTTCTCCGGGTATTCTTCCGGGTGATAGCGCGCTGCAAGCTTTGCATACGCTTTTTTGATCTGCTTCTTATCTGAAGTCGGCTCAATGCCAAGTACTTTAAACGGATCTCTCATGCTCCTTCTCCTGCTCCTCCTCAACACGCATCATTTTCATGCGCCGGAAATAAGAACTCATCTCGTCTGCCATTCCGGAAAGCCGGTTCAGCAAAGTCGAAAAGTCATTCAGCATAATGTCATCTTTGAAATAGGGATACACAATATCGTGGTCGATCTCACTCCACCCTTCCTCGAAGAGCGTTCTTCCCTGGATTTCCACATAGTGCCCCTTATATTTGATAATGTAATGCAGAGAACGGTAAATCCCTCCGGAACGGATTTCGATCAGCTCTTCATCATAAATCCGGCTGTCTCCCGCCCGCTTGTACACTTTCGGCCGCTCTGCAATGTAATAGTGGTCTGCATCCTCATCAAAATCTTCCAGGCGGTTTTCCACATACTGAGCAGGATCATTTTCAAACACAGACGTAATATATTTATGAAAATGGATCCAGTCCTCACGGTAGAGGAAGAACACGCGGATCCCGATCAGATCCGTAAAATATTTGTGAAAATTCCAGCGGTCGATCCTTTCAAACTTCTGGAAGTTTTCTCTTCGTTTCCGGATGATCTTCTCCAAAAGATGTCCCGGTTCTTTCGTCCGGTAGCGGTAGGAATGGATCCCCGCCTTCTGGATATCATAGAGA
The DNA here is from genome assembly GCA_026169575.1 of Faecalimonas sp. Next base: position 3,163 of record JAPFCT010000391.1, on the reverse strand, counting down.
TATTCATCTACAAAATCTTTCCCGATTTCCCGGAGTGTCGCCTCCATAGACTGGTAATTTTCATAGATTGCTGTCAGTTCTTCCCAGCTGATCTTTGCCTCCTCAAAATCCTGCTCTGAAATTCTGTATTTCTGAAGAAATTCTTTCTTATCTAACATTCTACTCCTCTCTTGTGCCGGAAGGCGCTGCATGCTTGCTTCATTTTCAGCACCTTCTCTGCATCTATTCTGTTAAAACAGTGTTGCCTGCTCGTACTCCATTTTTACATACTCAGCTTCTTCTACATCAATCTTACTGCGGTAATCGACAATGACAGTCTGCTGTTTTTGTCCGACCATTTTCTGGCCGAGCAGATAGTTGACGTCAAATTTACCGATGATTGCCGGCGTCGCACCTCTTGTCGGCACGATCAGCTGTACCCGGTTTGCCGCAAGCATCGCAAAGATCGGCTCCCAGATATAAGTATCCTTTGCCGCACCGAATGGATTGTCAATAAAGATTACTTTCTTTAAGCTGCCTTCATTTGCATGACCCGAATGAATACTTGCAATGTAATTGATGATCGCGATCAAAAACTGGATATAGATTCCCTGAGACTGTCCGGTACTTCCGACCGCCTCCTCATACCTTAGATGACGGCTCTGCTCTTTGATCCGCTCTCTTTTGTAAAGTTCCAGGCTGATCCGGTTCATATCTGTGACAATTGCCGAGAACAGACGCTTCATCGACAGTTCCTGGATCAGATATTTTTTCTTTTCCTGCTCGGTCTCATATTTTCCAAGATTTTCGATCACCTGTGCCAGATAATTGGCAATCTGCATCTGCTGCTGGTCTTCTCTCACATACGGGATCTTCAGCCGGACGATCTGGGTCAATTTTTCATCGATCATAATACTGCTGAGTTTCGGGAACTTATCCAGTTCCATACGGATCGTATTACACCGCTGTAAGCACTGATTTTCAAAACTGCTCTTGATCTTCTCAATATCACGAAGACTTTCTTCAATCTGGTCTCTTCCCATCTGGATCATCACGCACGCTTCTTCCAGCCGCTTGATTGTCTTATCTGCCTCTGCAAAACTTTGCGGAACCGGGATCTGCTCTTTCATCTGCAGTGCGAAGCTTCCCGCTCCCAGTCCGGTCAGCGTCTCTTCACACCACGCCTTTGCCTTGCCAAATGCAGTTTCTGCCGTTACTTTTCTCGCTTTCATCTTCTTCCAGCCCTGGGTGATCTGCTGTTCAGTTTCTTTCCAGTCTAAGATTACAAATCCCGGAAGTGTTTTGACTGACAGATCTTTCAGATGATATTCTTCTATAAGCCATGTGACCTTGCTAAGCAGCATGTGGATCTCTTCCTGCGCTTTCGCATTTTCTTTTTGCTGCCAGGATAATCCTGACAGTTCTCTTTCACACTGCTGCTGCAGATCCTTCTGCCGCTCCTTTTCGGTCTCGATCGTTCCTGCCGCAACCGGAAGGCGCTCGATCCGGTAGAATTGCGCCTTGATCTGCCCGGCAAGCATATCCGCCTGCGACTGGTACTTTGTACACGCAAGCATCAATTTTGACAATGCTTCTTCGCATTTTTCCAGTAATCTTTCTTCCTGCGCCAGCTGTTCTTTCTGCACTTCAATCTCTGCATCTGATACTTCCGGAAGTTTCTGTTCCCGATAAAGTATATCGAACTGTTCCAAATCCGCTCTCCTGCTTTTTAACTCCCGCAGATAAGAGGCGATCTGCTCCCGGATTACCTGAAGTGTCTCTCTTTTTTCCGTTACATCCTTATTTTCCTTCTCAAATGCTGCCACAGCGCCATCTAATTGTTCTTCCAAGTGTTCCGGTATCGGCTCTCTGACTGTGATTTCTTCTTTATAGTAAGGAACATACCTCTCCCATGCCTGCTCACGCTCCGAAATCTGTGCCACAATCTGGCGGATCCGTTCTTCCGCCTCTGCAGCCTCTCTGTCTTTTGCCTGCGCCAGTCTTCGGAAACGCTCCCTTTCCAACTCCAGTTCTGCTTTCTTTTCTCTCCACGCTTTTCCGTTTGCCTCTGCAAGCTCTGACTGGCGGAAAAGTTCTTCCATCCTGCCAAGCGACCGGATCTCCTCTGTAGCTGTCTGGATCTGCCCTTCCTCTGCCGGGATCATTGTTTCCAGTTCCTCCAGTCTTATTTTCCGCAGCTTTTCGCTCTCTTTTAGCTCTTTCTGCGCCGCGTTTACCTGGTCAAGCTTTTCTTTTCTCTCCTGCTGCTCCTCAACCCATCCTGCGTAGTTTTCAACATATTCTGTGAGATAATACTGTACCACCTCCAGATCCGCAGACAGTATGTCCTGCTGTTCCGCTAACTGCGCCTGCTTTTTGCTTTCCAGATTGAATGCTTCCTGGATCCGGTGCATTTCCTTTTCCAGCTGTTCTTTTTCCAGAAAATAGGAGATTTCTTTTCCGGCAAAAAGAATCCCTGCACTGGCGTCAAACTGTTTCTGATCCAGATACTCCTGATCCATAACCGGGATCATCCAGCTGACATTCTGCCACACATCTGGTTTCGGATCTGTGAGAAGTTTCTCATAAGTACGATGTCCCACGACAATTCCATATGGCAGATATGGAATCCTCGTCAGTACCTCCTCCTTTTTCTCCGGCTGCATCTGCTCCAGCAGTTCCGCGCCTAACACACCATCGCCGTATTTTCGGTAAAGAAATTCTTTCAGCTGTTCCGCTTCGGGTGTCACCTGAAATAGGATTCCTCTTTGCAGCTGTTCCAGATGTCTCTGCAATTCCATCTGACGGTTCTGACCGTCATGGAGGAAAATGATCGTCTCCCTCTGCTTCTCCTTTAGCAGCTCCAGAAGCCTTCCGACTTCATGCTCCCCATACACTTCCATTCTCTGTCCGACTTTCCGGGTCAGTTCCTCATAGACTGCCATCTGTTCCTGATATGCCGCTTCCTTTTCATTCAGCACTTCTGCCTCATGTTCCAGATCTTTTGCCCGCAGACCGTCTGCCTGCAGCTGGTCTTTTATTTTATAATAGGAAATTCCGATTTTTGTTGGAACAATGAATGAAAATAGCCCGCACAAAGTCGGGCATGAGAACAAGATGACGCTCGTTAGAAGATATAAAAACCTTCTATACCAGCCTCATCGGCAAATAAATCATCTTCGTT
>JAPFCT010000306.1 GCA_026169575.1 Faecalimonas sp. | reverse complement strand
CTGTTTATACTATATCAACAGAACTATGTTTCCACAAGTTTTTCTTAAGTTTTTGCCCTGAAATATGAAGATTTTATTTTATGCTTTATTTCAATACATAAATTTGATATAATTACCTGATAAAGGAGGCAACCATTCATGAATTATGGAAAACGAAACTCTGTGAAAAAACAGAAGAAAATATCTTCAAAATCAAAAATGAAGAAAAAACGAGCAGGTGTCCGGATTTTCAAAGGATTTTTAATTGTTTTTTTATTACTGATTATCGTCGGTCTGATTGGCGGCGGTCTGTTCTTGAAGAAAATTCTTGATGAAGCTCCTAAGATTTCTCCTGCTTCTGTCAAGCCGAGTGGATACTTCACAACTGTTTATAACGCAGACGGTTCACAGGAATTAGAAAAATTTGTCACTTCCGGTTCCAACCGTATTTATAAAACGATCGACGAAATACCGGAAGATCTTCAGGACGCCTTTGTCGCGATCGAAGATGAACGATTTTACAGACATAACGGAATTGATATCCAGGGAATTCTCCGTGCCGGCCTTGTCGGTATCACCAGCGGGAACTTCTCTGAAGGTGCCAGCACGATCACCCAGCAGCTGATCAAGAATAATGTTTTTCCGAACTTCACACATGAAAAGACATTTTTAGACAGCGTTGAGCGTAAAGTCCAGGAGCAGTTTCTTGCGATCGAGCTCGAGAAACAGATGAGCAAAGAAGAGATTCTGGAAAATTATATGAACACGATCAACTTAGGTCAGAATACGCTTGGCGTACAGTCTGCTGCCAAACGTTATTTCAACAAAGATGTCTCTCAGCTGACACTTTCCGAGTGTACTGTGATCGCAGGCATTACCCAGAATCCGGGCAGATATGATCCGACGATCAATCCGGAAGAAAATGCCAAACGGCGCAAGATTGTTCTCGGAAACATGCTGGAACAGAAATATATTTCCCAGGAAGAGTACGATACTGCTATGGCCGATCCGGTCTATGACCGTATTCAGGTTACAAATGCGGATACATCGACCGATACGCCATATACTTACTTTATCGACGAACTTTCCAAGCAGGTGATATCCGACTTGCAGACCAAGCTCGGATATACAGAGACGCAGGCTTACAATGCGCTCTACAGCGGCGGACTTTCCATCTATGCAACTCAGGATGCAAGGATCCAGCAGATTGCTGATGAGGAATTTTTAAATCCGGCTAACTATCCTTATAACACAGAATTTGGTCTGATCGATTATCAGCTGACGATCACCCGCTCCGACGGAACGGTGGAGAACTTCAGTAAAGAGATGCTGGAACAATATCTGCGTCAGACCAGAAATGATGCATATCCGCTCGTCTTCTCTTCCCCGGATCTCGCGCAGGCAGCTATTGACGAATATAAGTCGACTATTTCCCGCGAAGGTGATACCCAGGTTGAGAAAAAGACAATTGTTCCACAGCCACAGGCTTCTTTTGTGATCATGGATCAGTACACCGGCGAAGTGAAGGCAATCGTCGGCGGCCGCGGCGAGAAAACAGAGAGCCTCTCTCTGAACCGTGCAACCGAATCACCAAGACAGCCTGGTTCATGCTTTAAGATCGTATCTACCTATGCACCGGCGCTGGACATCGGAGCGATGGGCTTACACACTTCCATCAAAGATGAGCCATACCGTTATAAGAATGGAAAAGAAGTCAACAACTGGGATTTCTCCTACAAAGGATATGTCACTGTGAGAAAGGCGATCGAACAGTCCATGAACGTTGTTGCGGTAAAAACACTCACAGAGATCGGTGAGCAGACTGGTTTTGACTATCTAAAGAGCTTTGGATTCTCCACAGTTGTCGATCAGGAAGTGATCAACGGACAGACTTTCAGTGATATCCAGCAGGCAACTGCACTCGGTGGTATCACACATGGTGTGTATAATCTCGAAATGACTGCTGCTTACGCGGCTCTCGCAAATAATGGAACATACACAAAACCAAAATTTTATACAAAGATTCTCGATCATTCTGGAAATGTACTGATCGATAATACAGCCGAGACACATCAGGTTGTAAAGGCTTCTACTGCAGGGCTTCTCACAAATGCCATGATGGATGTTGTTACAAAAGGAACCGGTACCGGAGCAGCACTCAGCAATATGCCGGTATCTGGAAAGACCGGTACAACTTCTGACAACGTAGATATCTGGTTCTCCGGATACACTCCATATTATACCGCTTCCGTCTGGGGAGGCTATGACTCCAATAAGCCTATGGATAACACCACATGGCATCTGACACTTTGGAGAAGCATTATGGAACGTGTACACGAAGGTCTCGAATATAAAGAATTTACCATGCCGGATACTGTTAAAAAGACAACGGTATGTGCAAGCTCTGGAAAACTGCCACTTTCCAGCTGTCCTCAGGCGACCGAATATGTTGCTATGGATTCCGGTCAAAAGTGCAACGGAAAACATGGGGGCTATTATACAGAACCTGAAGAAACAGAGTATGAAGAAGTGTACGAATATGTTGAGGAAGTAGTTCCCGAGGAAGAACATCCCGAAGAGGAGCAAAAAGAAGATCCTTCCAACCCGGATTCATCCGGGAATCAAAATGGAAACACTAATCCCGAAAACGGAAATAACCCAGAAGGCGGAAATGGTTCCGATAGCGGAACCGGAGGTGATCAGGGCGGCGGTGAAACAACGCCTCCGGATCAGGGAGATGGATCTGTAACTCCGGAAGGATAAAAACTCTTTGTGTTTTGCAATCCTTTTCCTATACGAAATCTCGCATAGACAATAAATAAGACAGAAATGTATGTCCTGTTCACAGGCCCATTCATTTCTGTCTTATCTTTTTGCTACATATGATATAAAACAACACGCTATCCACTATTCACGAATACTCTACACCCTTCCTTCACCCTCTTGCATCTGTCGTCTTATTTCCATCTCGTGTTCCATGCAATACCTATAACTTTTTTCCATAAATTCTTCTATCGACATAGAACAGAGCATCTCATAAAGAGTATCTAAAATCAGTTTTCCATCAATTTCCATCGTATAAAAATAAGAATATACACAACTCTTATCCATATAGTATGGATTTATTTTTCCTAAACGTTCATCTCTCATAATCGGCTCTACAACCATCTCACTCAATATCCATTTCAGATGTGGTGTTTCATACTCTTTGGGATCATCTTCAAAATATTTTCCCAAATATAAAACCATACGAAATGGATCATTTCGTGCATAGCTGTTCCAAGAGCTCCCCGCTCACTCTCTAAATAAAAATTATCAAATGTATGCTTTTCTAAATACCGTGGAGATATTGGATTAAACGTCATATAGCAGATAAGATCATTAAAAACTTCTGACAGATCTATCTTGAATCTCTCTTCCAGTGCGCCTATTATTTGTGATTCATATCTTTTCCAATACGTATTATACCGAATTCTTTTTTCCTCAAGTATAGATTGATTTTTTTTATAGAAATCAGAAAAATATCCCATTAAAAACTCATATTTCTCCTGATCATTCATCTTATTGTATCTTTCTTTTTCTATCTCTGGATAAAAATAAAAAAAGGGGGCACTCCAAAATTCTGACTTGTCTTCCTTTATAAATTCAAAAATAGAATCCACACTATACTCTACACCGCCAAATGCAAATTTTACCCGCATCATTTTCCTCTCTTTCTGTTCTTCATATCCTTTTACACTTAACTTATCCATTGCAATGTCATGCTTTTCCTATTCCTGAATATATTTTTTTATTGTTGCCTCATTTAATCCGACTGTACTAACATAATATCCTTCTGGCCAGAAATGCCGATTTCCAAATTTATACTTTAAATTTGCGTGTTTATCAAATATCATAAGTGTACTTTTACCTTTTAGATATCCCATAAATGAAGATACGCTTATCTTCGATGGAATACTTACTAACATATGAATATATTCTGGCATCAGATGTCCTTCAACTATTTCAACACCTTTATAACTGCACGATTGTTTTATAATATCTCTGATATCCGCCTTATATTGATTATGAATTACCTTTTCGTTCCACTATAAAATCATTTTTGCCGCTCCGCAGATTCCTGCTTCATTTCCCAGTTTTGCCAGTGCAAACTGTACTTTTGCATTTGCAAAGAACATTCTCTCGCGGAAATATTTCTCGATATACTGAAGAAGCACTTCTCCGGCTTTTGACACACCGCCACCGATTACGATTACAGATGGATCGACAGCCGTCGCCAGATTTGCAAGTGCATATCCGAGATAACGTCCGAATTCTTCAGCAATCTCCATCGCAACTGCATCCTTTTCCTTTACTGCATCAAACACTGTCTTCGCCGTAATTTCTTCTGTACGAAGTACCGTTTCATCTTCATTCTTTGCAAGTCTTCTCTTTGCAAGTCTTACAATACCGGTAGCTGATGCATACTGTTCCAGGCATCCGCGTCCCCCGCACCCACATACTTCTGTCTCTTCATAATTTACACAGAGATGACCGATCTCGCCGCCTGCACCGTTAAATCCTCCCAGAATACGTCCGTCAGTAATGATTCCGCCACCGACACCAGTTCCGAGTGTAACCATGATCAGATCCTTATTTCCCTGGCCGCCGCCTTTCCACATCTCGCCAAGCGCTGCAACATTCGCATCGTTTCCAACTTTAACCTTGATCCCTAGAAGCTCCTCCAGTTCTGTTTTTACATTCTTGTATTTCCAGCCAAGGTTTGCACTTCCATTTACAATGCCGTCCGCAACCGGCGCCGGCACACCAACTCCAACTCCGAGGATCTGCTCCTTTTCAAGACTATGTTCCCTCATCTTCGCAAGAATCGTCTCCGCCACATCCGGAAGGATCGCTGCACCTTCGTTTTCTGTATTGGTATTGATCTCCCACTTTTCCACGATCGTCCCGTTGAATTCAAATAATCCTAATTTTACTGTTGTTCCTCCAATATCCACTCCAAAGCAATAATTCATTTCTCTCTTCTCCTATTTTCTCTTTGTCAGATTCTCCTGCACCCGTCTGTACAACTCCTGCGCTGCATTATATCCCATTTGTTTCTGTCTGTGGTTTACAGATGCAGACTCTACAATGATCGCAAGATTTCGTCCCGGACGGATCGGTATCGAATGGCATACGACGCGGTTGCCAAGAAATTCTGTATATTCTTCTTCCAGTCCTAACCGGTCGTACTGTTTGTCTTTGTTCCAGTCTTCCAGCGTGATGACAAGGTCGATCGTCTGTGTCTCCTTAACACTCTGTACACCAAACAGCGTCTTTACATCTACGATCCCGATTCCTCTAAGTTCGATAAAATGTCTCGTGATATCCGGGGCAGTTCCTACCAGTGTATCGTCGCTGACCTTCCGGATCTCAACAACATCATCTGTGACCAGACGGTGTCCTCTCTTGATCAGCTCGAGTGCCGCCTCACTCTTTCCGATACCACTCTCGCCCATGATCAGCACACCGACGCCATACACATCTACAAGCACTCCGTGAATCGAAATGCACGGGGCCAGCTCTACATTCAGCCATCGGATGATCTCTGCCATGAAAGAAGATGTTGTCTTGTCAGTCAGGAAGATCGGCACATCCTTTTCCACCGCAATTTCCAGAAATCTTTGATCCGGCACCAGATCCCGGCAAAAGATAATACACGGAACCGGGTATGATAACAACGACTGATATACTTCTTCCTTTCTCTCCTCACTCAGTTTCTGAAGATAAGTATACTCTACATATCCCACAACCTGAACTCTGTCTGATTCAAAATGTTCAAAAAAGCCTGTGAGCTGTAACGCCGGACGATTGATATCCGGCACATTGACTTCTTTTCCTAAAAGATCGATCTGCGGAGTCAGATTTTTTAAATTCATTTTTTCTGCAACTTTCTGTAACTCTACGCTTCCCATAATGTCCTCTCCTTCTGGTCAATATTCTCTCCTTAGTATATCATCAATGGAAAAAGTTGTACACTTCATTTGCAGATTTTTCGTTCATGGACGGAATTTCTTTCAGTTCCTCCACAGTGGCTGACTTGATCGCATCCAGACTCATAAAATGCTTCATCAGTGCTTTTCTCCTCGCCGGTCCAATTCCCGGAATGTCGTCCAGAATGGAATGTACCTGCCCCTGGCTTCTCAGCTTTCTGTGAAATTCAATCGCAAACCGGTGTGCCTCATCCTGGATTCTTGTGATCAGGCGAAATCCTTCTGAATTTCTGTCGATCTCAATCTCTTCATTGTTATAATACAGTCCTCTCGTCCGGTGATGATCATCCTTCACCATACCACATACCGGAATAGCGATTCCGAGATGTCCGAGTACTTCCAGCGCAATATTTACCTGCCCTTTTCCCCCGTCCATCATGATCAGATCCGGAAATGTCTGAAAACTTCCTATCTCTTTTCCTTCTTCAATCTCACGCATTCCATGCTCAAATCTTCTCGTCAGCACTTCCCGCATACTCGCATAGTCATCTGCTCCCTGCACTCCTTTAATTTTAAACTTCCGGTAATCATTGCGCTTCGGTTTTCCTTTCTCATAAACGATCATCGAACCGACCGAATCAAATCCATTCGTATTGGAAATATCAAATGCCTCAATCCTCCTGATATTTTCAACTCCCAGCCATTTTTCAATCTCCTTCACCGCTCCGATCGTTCTTCCCTCTTCTCTTTTCAAGCGCTCCTTATCGGTGCTCAGGACAAGCTGGGCATTCTTTTTTGCCAGTTCCACAAGCTTTTCCTTCTCTCCTTTTTTCGGCACGCGAATATGGACGCGGTGTCCTCTTCGTTCAGACAGCCATTCTTCAAGTACCTCCCGCTCCTCGATCTCCTGCTGGATCATCAATTCTCTTGGCACATATGGTGTCCCTGCATAAAATTGTTTGATAAAGCTTGTAAGAATCTCTGCTTTTGGCTCTCCATGCGCGATTGTCATATAAAAATGATCTCTGCCGATCAGCCTTCCTCCCCGGATGAAAAACACCTGCACAACTGCATCCCGGTCTTCTGTTGCCACCGCAACAATATCTTTGTCCTCTCCGTCACTGTTTGTGATCTTCTGCTTCTGTGCGATCTGCTTTACACTTGCAAGCAGATCCCGGTATTCGATCGCCTTTTCAAATTCCATCTCCTCAGATGCCCGTTCCATCTTCTCCTGAAGTTCCTTTAAAATATGATCGTATTTCCCATTCAGAAATTCCAGCGCTTTCTGAACTGATTGCCGGTACTCTTCCTGGCTGATATAGTTCTGGCACGGTGCATAGCACTGCTTGAT
>JAPFCT010000153.1 GCA_026169575.1 Faecalimonas sp. | reverse complement strand
GTACTCTCACGGAATCCTATTTCTTTAATCGCATGTGCCATCCGAATCTGCTCAAATCTCGGATTGTTACTTCCAAACATCACTTGATGTCTCAAACTCCGGTCAATCCATGTCATTGGAACATCTCTTGTTAGCATTTGTGTGTAAAACTCCTTGGCATTGTCAAAGTACAGCGCACCAGTATCTGTATATACATTCGGATATTTTAACATCAGCATGGCGGTTTCTCTACACCATGGCCATCCAAAATGTGCCAGACAAATTTTTAATTTCGGTCTGGATGCCGCCAGTTCCTCAAACATTTCCGGGCGGCAGTACTTCGTCAGTGTATCAGGCTCCCATGACATTCCACTGTGGAAAATAATTGGTTTTTCATATTTTTCACAGATATCATACAGCGGCATCATGTTTTCTTCCATTGGATAAAAATGACCTTTTCCCGGATGCAACTTTAGTCCACTTAATTTTAACTCTGCAAAGGCCTTCTCCAGCACTTCAGCTGCGTCATCTGCAAATGGATCAACTGCTGCAAATCCGATAAATTTATCCGGAGCCATATCAACCAGTCGGCGAATTTCTTCATTACTTACCAGTACTTTCCCCTCCTGTTGTGTACGATAATCTTCCGGAAGTAGGCATAAATAATCCAAACCCGCACATTTCATCTGGTTAAAAATATGTTCCAGTGGTGCCGTTCCATTTTTGTGAATATCTAGTGTGTTATGTCTTAATTCTTCTAGTTCTGAATCATTATTGATAGGTTCATAAAAAGCAGGATGAACATGTATATCTATAAACATTTTTTGCTTCCTCTCCATATTTTTTAATAAATGCTTTCCAAATATTTTTCTCTATTCTACCCACGGTTCAAAGACCTGAACTACTGAAGCAGCAACTTCTGCCCCCTTTTTCAGACATTCATCTATTGTTTTTCCATTTAATATTCCATAAAGAAATCCAGCAATAAAACTATCTCCAGCTCCAACCGTATTGGTCACTTCCACTTTCACAATATCACCTGCATAGAACTTTTTTCCATCCCATGCTAAACTGCCTTCTTCACCAAATGTCGCTACTGCGATCTTCATTCCTCTACTTACTTTATCCTTTAGGAATTCTTCAATCCACGTATCTCTCCCTTCATGATAAGAATAGAACCCATATGTAACGTACGGCAGGGTCTCCTCTACTAAAGGATGATCCAGTCTGTCTGCATAGTCAAATGCAATCGGAGTTCCTTTTGCTGCAATCACTGGCAGTGTATTCTCTGCCTTCCCCCAAAGTGCAGTATGAACCAGGTCATGCCCAGCTGCAAACGCAATATCATCCTCATCAAAAACGATATTTTCCAATACTCCTTCCACGTACTCTCCATGTACGCGATCTTTGCCATCCATGTCCATATAAGTCACTGCTGTCGCACCGTCGCCAACCTTTAGATGACTAACATCCACGCCTTCCTTTTTCAATGTTTCTAACATCCATTTCCCATTTTCATCATTTCCTGTTGTACTGATAATAGAAACAGGGATTCCAAGTTTTTGAAGATTCACACCTGTGTCTACAACATTTCCTGTTGGATATTTTTTCCCAATGCGTTCGTAAACATCAATACAATTATCTCCTATTTCTGCAACTCTCATTTTCATCCTTCTCCTTTACCCGTTTTGTTTTAACTTTTATAATCTTTATAAGCAATGCCCGTTTTCCAATTAGACACATCATATTCATGGTGCAACATTTTTGTAATAATTTCTGCTACGGCATCGTGATTATTATCACTCTCTGTCACAAAATCCGCTTCTTCTTTGACAACATCCAAAGCATTCGCTACTGCAATTCCGACTGCTGCATGATGCAACATATCCAAATCATTATAATAATTTCCAACAGTTATGATATCGTCATCACAAATCCCAAGCATATCTGCCAGGAACTGTATCCCTTTCCACTTTGATACACCATCCACCATAATATCAATGCAGTCCGGTTCTGAATTCACATAATATACTTCAGGAACTGAAGAATCAATATACGCAGCCACATCGTTCATATTTTGCGTTGCCATAAATCCTTCCAATCCCTGCTCCCAATCTGTTTCTTCAAGTGAAGTAATCGTTTCGGGAGTCACACCGACATTTTGTGCATACTCCAGAGTATCATTTGTCATCTTTGTTACTTGCCAAGTCAGACCACTGCAAATCTGAAGTTGTATGTCATGTTTTAGACAATATGTAATTAATCTTTTGCATACCTGTGGAGGAATCAAATCATTATAAAGAACTTTCCGATCTGCACATCTCAAGATTTTTCCTCCTGTATTAAGAATCTGATAATCTACAATCCACTGATCCTGACCCAATGTAAGCATATCGATATCTCTTCGCCCAGTGACAAATACAACAATATGTCCTTCCTGCTGTGCCAGTCTGATAGTTTCTTTGCTCTTTTTCCCTAAGCTGTAATTATCACATACAGCAGTTCCATCTATATCCATTGCCAGCAGTTTTCGTCCCATTTTCTTTTTTCCCTTTATATCATAAAGATTCTCGATACTTATAGACAACCTGCATAAATTCCTTTACACGGTTTACATCCACACGATTTTCAAATACACCATCATACTTAAATGTTGTTCCTACAACAGCAGCATCTGCTGTAGCTAATTTCTTTTCAATTGTATTTACACGACATCCGGTATTACACAACACAACAATCTCTGGATTAGCTTGCTTTACACTTGCGATTAATGTATCATCTACATCTTGTCCAGCCGCATTTGCCGAAATACATAATCCATCAGGTGCCGCCTTTGCAATTGTGCTCTTAGCAATTTCCGCTAACGGACGGGTATCCAGATTCCGATCTGATTCTGGATTGATAAAATACAACATTTTTAAATCATCTAACGGAAGCGCTGCTTTTCTTCTTAACAAGCTGCTGAAATCATTATTATAAAGACCACCATCGCCTACATATACACCACAAAATGTACCACGCACAAATTGTGCTTTCACAGCTGCTGCCAGTTCCAGACACGCCCGGCCGTCACTGATTGCATCTACTCCATATGGAACTTTAATCTCAGAACGCAGATTTCCAATTACATATGCCATTGCTGCTGGTGTTACCATATCCATATTTCGCTGATAAGGCAGACTGAACTCATTACTAAAAATAATGCCATCTACACCACCGTCCTGTAGTGCATGCAAGTCTGCGCGTGCATGTTCTACCACTACATCCATATCATCTCCTAATTTGTATAGCGGATCTCCAGGCAACGCATCAATATGGAGCATTGCAATAATCGGTTTCTTCACTCCGAACATTTTTTCAGTCCATAACATTTCCTTCTCCTCCTAAATAACTTTTATTTTTTTAATACATTTATTATACATAAATTATATCACTCATATGTATATTGTCAATATTCTATTTTTAGCAATCGAGCAAACAACTTACTTTTCAATATCAAATGCGTTTAGAAACGCAAAAATTAGTAATTTTATACAATTCCATTGTATTTTTACATTTTTATTGCACATAAATCAAGTTCATGATATCATTCACTTATCTATCTTATATACATTTTTAATATTTTCAATACATTTTTATGCTTATTTTATTTGATCCAGATGTTTTATAAGATTTGTATTGAATTGAAAGGAGGTATCTATTATGCGAACACGATACGACTACTTTACAGAAGATTCTGTCCATATTCCAATAACAGAATTCTCCGCGTTAAATACTGAAATATTTCTCCTTACATAATCATAGTAAATATTTTCAATTTCTAATATTTACATTATTCAAAAAACAAAAAAGATAAGGAGATTTTTACTATGGATGCTGTATATGTCGGGTGGTTATCAATTCTTCCACCAATAATTGCCATTATTCTGGCATTGATTACAAAGGAGGTTCTCTTCTCACTTATAGCAGGTATTTTATCAGGAGCAGTTATTTATTCTATTGCTTCCGGTATAAATCCGATTGTTGGTTCTGTTTCCACTGTATTTGACGTTATGATTCAAAAGACTGATATGAATATCATAATTTTCTGTTTTTTATTAGGCGGATTAGTGTATCTGATTAATGCTTCTGGTGGAGCTCAAGCTTATGGAAAATGGGCATCGAAAGTTATTCGTACAAAACGTTCATCCCTTTTGCTCACTAGTCTGCTCGGTTGTCTAATTTTTTTAGACGACTATTTTAACTGTTTGACAGTAGGGACGGTTATGAAACCTGTAACTGACAGACATAGTGTCAGCCGGGCAAAGTTTGCATATATTATTGATGCGACCGCCGCGCCAGTCTGTATTATCGCACCAATTTCAAGCTGGGCTGCTGCCGTAGGCAGTTACCTAAAAAATACAGGTGCTTTCGACTCCGAATTTAAAGCCTTTGTCACAGCTATTCCATATAATTTTTATGCTATTCTCAGCCTTCTAATGGTTTTTCTTATTTCTATCTTTGCCTTAGATTTTGGTCCTATGGCAAAGCAGGAAGCATTAGCAAAGCAGGGAATCCTCGGCGGGCTTGAAGAACAAAATGAGACAACGTCCCAGGCAAAGACAGGACGCGTCGCTGATATGATTGTTCCAATTCTTGTACTAATTATAACTGCTATCCTCGGTATGCTTTACAATGGTGGATACTGGAGTGGAGATCCCGCTCTTCACAACATCACCGCCGCACTTGGAAACTGTGTTGCAGCTCAAGCCCTTGTTTGGGGAAGTTTTGCAGGAGTTGTTACTGCACTTTTAATGTATGTTCCAAGAAAAATCATGACTTTTAAAGAATTCATGGATAACTTCACAAAAGGCATGCAACAAATGATTACTTCTGGCTGTATTCTGATGCTTGCATGGACAATCGGTGGCATCTGCCGTGACCTGCTGAGTACGCCTGACTTTATGAAAACTTTTGTGGAAACAACGGGTATTCCAGGCGCCTTGCTTCCTGCGCTTGTATTCATACTTGCTGCATTCTTAAGTTTTGCTACGGGAACTTCATGGGGAACATTTGGTATCCTAATTCCAATCATCATCCCAGTTGCCCAGGCAATTTGTCCAAAACTACTGCTTTCCTCCCTTGCAGCAACTTTGGCAGGAAGTGTGTTTGGGGATCACTGTTCACCAATATCAGATACCACAATCCTTTCGAGTGCCGGAGCTGGTGTAGATCACCTTACTCATGTTTCAACCCAAATGATTTACTCACTCACAGTTGCTGGATGCAGCCTAATTGGATATTTGATAATTGGTATTACAAACGGAAACTTAATACTTGCACTTGGAACATCTATTCTTATCATGATTTTATTCACTATTATTATGCATCGGCGTTCCAATGTACTTCTGGCAAAAAATTAATTCTATTCAAAGAATAAAACAAACTATTTTAGACTATAAAAAGGAGCGTTGCTACATAGGTCATATCATTCTCGCCTATTTTACAACGCTCCTTTTTTATTTTGTAACGGTGTTTATTTCTTCAGTTTCTTTTTTGTTTCAGTATCCAATACATTTAAAAATTTTGCAAGATCTTTTCCTACAATCCAGTTCTTCTGATTATTTGTAACAATCAGGATCATCTCTTTTCCACTTCTTTTCTTAAACGCAAAAAAAGACACCTGCTCCTGCAGATATCTTCTCTCTATCTCTTCTCTTTTTCATATACCTTCAAAATCACATACAGTCAACTACTTTTCTAAGTTTCTTTCTCTTTCCATCCTTCT
>JAPFCT010000395.1 GCA_026169575.1 Faecalimonas sp. | reverse complement strand
GTGGTAGACTGCGCGTAAAGTGGTCTGAAATTGATAAAGGAGCGAATTATAAAAATGAGTTACAAAAAATTAATTCCTTGTATTTTCATTGATGAAGGGAAGGCAGTGAAATGGTTTGATGACAGAGAGGTCCTTTCAGAAGATGCTGTCTCTCTGGCAAAATATTACAGTGATCACGGAGCAGATGAACTGCTGGTTTTTGATCTCTCTTCTTCGGATGAGGAGCATGAAGAAGCGATCGAGATCATGCGGAAGATCAACCGGGTGATACGGATCCCGATGATCGCAGGAGGAAACATCAAACGGCAGGAAGATATCAAGAAAATTCTGTATGCCGGAGCAAAGCGGGCGGTGTTAAATTTTTCCAAAGCAGTTTCGTTTGAACTGATCGAGGAGGCATCCAGAAGATTTGGAAAAGAAAAAATCTCGGTTTCTCTCAATGATTTTGATGCACTTTTTAAACAGCAGCATCTGATCGAGGAGTGCAGCAGTGAAATCTTATTCATGCACAGACTGGATCTGGACTCTGTCATGAATGTGACAGATATTCCGTGCGTGGTGCTCACAGATACCAGTGAAGAATCAGAACTTTTCAAAATCCTGAAATGTCCGGGAGTCAAAGGGCTTTCCGGAGCTTATGTAAGCCGGACGACAATGGATTTTATTGCGTTTAAAGAGCAGTGTGCAAAGGAAAATATCAAGATGACTTCTTTTGAGAGCATGATGGAATTCTCCGAGTTTCAGCTTGATGAAAAAGGACTTCTCCCGGTGATCGTCCAAAGTTATAAGACTGGTGAAGTGCTGATGTTTTCCCACATGGATAAGGAAGCGTTCTACAATACGATCAAGACCGGAAAAATGACTTATTATGATAAGGAAACAAAAAAGATCAAAGTGCAGGGGGAGGAGAATGGACACTACCAGTATGTGAAGGCGCTTACGATCGACTGTGACAAGGATGCGCTGCTTGCGAAGGTAGAGCAGATTGGACCGGCATGCAGAACGGGGAATCCAACCTGTTTTTTCCAGCCGCTTGTCGGTACGGACTATGACGGAACAAATCCGCTTCAGGTGTTTGAGACTGTCTATGAGAAGATCCTGGAGCGCAAGAGAAATCCGGATGGTTCTTATACAAATTACTTGTTTGACAAAGGGATTGATAAGATCCTAAAAAAAGTCGGTGAGGAGGCGACCGAATTGATCATCGCCGCCAAAAATCCAAATCCGGAAGAAATTAAATGCGAGATTTCTGATTTTCTCTACCATGCTATGGTTCTGATGGTGGAGCGCGGGATTAAGTGGCAGGATATTATCAAAGAACTTGCAGAAAGATAACCGACAGCGTGTGAAAGAAATGGAGGAAGCATAACCGCCTGGTCTGTGAAAGTACATGTGGGCATATACTTTATTGGGAAGTATATGCCCACTGTTATTGTGCAGAGAAAAGAATTCCAGGAGGTAGCTATGGCTATGAATGAGGCAGAAAAGAGACGGAAAGAATTGCTGGCACAGGCAAGAACACTGTATTCAGAAGAGCACATGTCAGATCCGGCAGTGCATCCACGCTGCAAAGGAGCGTATGGTCAGCTCTACGGAAAGGAGGAGCCGCAGGTACATTCTACATTTGTGCTCCGCGTCTGCGTCAGTCTGATGTTATTTTTGCTTTTTGCGGGAATGGATTATGAAAAGACATCTGTCGGAGAATGCGACAGTGAAAAGATCATACAGGCCATCACAGAGCAGCAGCCCCTGGGGGAGCTGCTGAAATAAGTCTATGAATGTTCCGGGGGAAAGAATGTCTCCGTGACGATCTTACCCATCTCTTCCGGGGATTCCTGCATGCCGGTGTCCATCCAGGTAAGGATGACCCCGCACAATCCGAAAGAGATAAAAATCTGCCGGTAATATTCACTGCAGTCCTGCGTCAGAATATCGCCAAAGTGTGTGATCAGGGTATTGAGTACGAGAAGCGACAGCTTTGCCTGGATCAAAGTCTGTACGACATCCCGGATCGAATAAAAAAACTGGAAGAAGCGCACTGCAAGTTCGCAGGCAGAAGTACTGCCGGAAGTTTTTTCCTGCTCGATCCAGTCTGTCATCAGTTTGTCCAGCTTAAATTCAATGACATCTTCCTTGGAAGTAAAATTTCGATAGTAGGTGACGCGGCTTACATTTGCCAGTTCGGTGATCTCACGGATCGTGATGGACTCCAGAGGTTTTGCGCGCAGAAGTCTCAGAAGAGAATCGGCGATGCATTCTTTTAGAAAGTCGCTTGTATTTTGGGTTCGTTTCATAGATACAAAATCTCCTGTTTTGTTTCATTTGTAAGTTTCTGCATTGATTTTTCTTACAGATATGATATAGTATCGTATTGATATATTTGTATCATCTATTTTAAAAAATCAGACAGAGGTTGTCAATCTGTTGAAGGAGGAAATTTTACATGATGATTATTACGGATTCTGCTTCGGATATTACAAAGCAGGAAGCAGAGGAGATGGGTATTCGGATCGTCTGGCTGAAGACAAAGTTTTCAGACGGAGATTTTCCATTAGAGACAGAAGAAGATTTTGTTCATTTTTTTGAGAAGCTTGCTGAAGAGAAGGAACTTCCGGTCACAAGCCAGCCATCCCCGGAGGAGTTTCTGCGGTTATATGAAGAGGCAAAAGAAGCAGATGAGGAAGTACTTGTGATTACTCTTTCGAGCGGATTGAGCGGAACAGTCAATGCGGCAAATCTTGCAAAACAGATGAGTGAGTACGACAAAATATGGATCATTGATTCCGAGCAGGCGATCGTTACACAGCGTTTTCTTGTGCAGAGGGCGGTAAAGATGCGTGCAGAAGGAAAAACTATGGCAGAGATCGTTGAGACAATAGAAGACCTGAAAAGACGTGTGACGGTATGCGGAATGTTAGATACGCTTACTTACCTCAAAAAGGGCGGGCGGATTCCGGCGGCGCTTGCGGTACTCGGAAATGTTCTTCAGATCAAGCCGGTGATCGAGTTAAAAGACCGGGAGCTTACGATGCTTGGCAAGGCACGTGGAAGAAACGGCGGCATGAAATACTTGTGGAAAGAATATGAATCTTATGAGATCGATGAGAAGGAACCGGTTTATTTCGGATATACATCAGACAGAGAAATCGGTGAAAAGTTCATGAAAGAGACCGTGGAAAAATATGGTCTGACAGACTATCATCTGTATCCGGTAGGCGGGATCATCGGGACACATGTCGGACCGGCGTGCGTGGCGATCAGCTTTGTTAAGAAAAAGGCAGAAAAATAAAAAATCAAATGTTCTAAGATCATTGTGGAGAGCGTGGTTCTGTATGGTATGCTTCCCCTGGAAAAGTGGGAGCGTATACAGAACTATGCTCTCTGTTTTGCTGTCCGGCAGAAAACAATATGAGATGTCACGACAAACAGAGAGGCTTCCAGGCTTGACAGACAAGGAGCCGGAAGTTCCAGATGGACTGGCTTGACAAATGATAGTAAACTGAATACGATAAATAAAAATCAAATGATATGGGAGAACGTATATGAAGGAAGAAGAAAAACAGAATCAGAAGTCCCGTGAAACACAGGAGAAGGGCTGTGACGGCGGGCAGATCTGCCCAGAGAGAAAAGAAAACATGTGGGGGACGGTGAAGAAAGGCTGGATATGGATGCTGGCAGAAAAGCAGAGAAAAAGAATGCTCGCTGCGGCGCTTGTCTATCTTTTTGTGCTTCTTCTTGTGGCAAACGATGCGTGGCTGTATAAGACGCCGGTCGCAAAGATCACAGAAGTAAAGACAAAGGAAAGCAGGAATGAAGAAGATGTCCACGGGGAACGGGAACCCTATTATGCACAGCAGATCAAAGGAATTTTGTTAAATGGGGAGAAGAAAGGGAAAACAGTGCGGTTGAGCAACGAATATTCTTACTCAGGGGTACTTGATCAGAAGTATCAAAAAGGAGATAAAGTGCTTGTGGCACTTGAAGGGGATTCACTGAAAGGTACGATCAAAAGTCTGAAAAGAGACACACATCTGGCGGCGCTTTCCGGGGCGCTCATGCTTCTCCTGCTTATCGTAACGAGGGAGAAAGGGCTGCTCACGATTCTTACAGTTGTGGCAAATCTCGGGATCTTTGTTCTTGGCTTTACCGGCTTTTTGCAGGGAAGAGAAGTGATCGCAGTCTGCAATTTTATGACCGTTTTGTTTGCGGTAGTACCACTTGTAATCCTGAATGGATTTCATAAGAAAACATGGGCGGCAGTTTTTTCTACGCTGGGTGTTTTGGCGCTGATCATGGGGATGTTTGATCTGACGATGCAATACACCGGAGGGCTTGACTATTCTTCGATGGAATATCTCGGGAGTATGGATGATCCGGGAGAATTATTCCGTGCAGAAGTAATGCTGGCAGGACTTGGGGCGATCATGGATGTTGCTGTGACGATCTCATCGGCGCTTGGGGAAATCGCAAGGAAGAATCCGTCTGTCTCTGTGCGGGAACTGATCCGCTCAGGAAGAGAAATCGGATATGATATTATGGGAACGATGATGAATGTGCTGCTGTTTGTATTTGCGTGCAGCCAGATTCCGACCTTCCTGATCCGAATGAATAATGATGTGGATTTCTTTACGATTCTCCTGCTGCATATCCCGTATGAGATCTGCTGCTTTCTGGTGGAAAGTATCGGGATCGTACTGGCAATCCCGGTCTCTATATTTTTCGGAGCTGTGTTTATGAAGACTGGAAGAATTAGAAAAGATCGGAGGGAAGACAGATGATGATTGGAATACTTGCATTGATTTTATTTGCGCTGATGATGGTGATAGGAGGAGACCGCGGGGCAGTGTCTGTGATGTCACTTGCCGGAAATGCGCTTGTATTGTCACTTGCGATCATTTTGATGGCGGGTGGGCATTCCCCGGTGATTATTACCGGAATTGCAGCAGGGATGATCAGCTATATTACGTTATTAAAACAAAACGGTAAAAATCTGAAGACGAAAGTTGCTTTCCTCGTGACGGGGGCAGTCATGCTCTTCTTGTTTGCGGCAATCTTTCTCTTTTTGTGGGATGCAAGAAGCGGTGGACTCAATGAGATCCAGGCGATCCAGGAAGATGTTATGTACTATTATAATACGAACTTACATATCAACATGCTTCAGATCACCGTGTGTATGGTACTGCTCAGCACACTGGGGGCAGTGCTTGATACGGCATTGTCGATCACATCCTCGCTGCATGAAGTGATCCTGCATAAGCCGGATATGAGCAGACGTGAGCTGTATCATTCGGGACTTCAGATCGGAAAGGATATCATCGGAACGACAGTAAACACATTGTTTTTTGCTTATCTCGGAGATTCTCTGCTGCTCTTTTTCTATTTGAAGAATGTAAACTATACAGCAGAGGTGATCCTAAATTCTAAAATGCTGTTTCAGGGGATGTCTGCAATGCTGTTTGGTGCAATCGCATGTCTTTTGACAGTGCCGGCCGCCTCCGCGGGATGTATGTTGTATATGAAGGGGAAAATTATATCGGACACAGAAGAAAGTTGAAGAACTAAGCTGCTTTGCAGTGAACAGCCATTTGTTTTGTATTACAAAGTTTGTAGACAAAATCACAGGAAAGGTGTAAAATGGCGTTAAAACGGAATCAGAGGAGGGTTTTACCATGTTAGTACCTGGACATTATGAGAACTTATCAATCATGCATGAGAATACGATGCCTTACAGAGCATATTATATGCCGGCCTCCCGCAATATGGGACCGCTGGTGGAAGACCGTTTTTCTTCCGACAGAAACATTTGCCTGAACGGAACGTGGGCATTTCGATATTTTGAAAGTATTTATGATCTGGAGGACAAATTCTATGAGCCGGGATCTGATCTGAAAAATTTCAGACCGGAAGAGGTGCCGGGTGTCTGGCAGAATTACGGAGAGGATCTGCACCAGTATACGAATGTAAGATATCCGATCCCACTGGATCCACCTTATGTGCCGCTGGAAAATCCATGTGGAGCCTATGTGCGGAAATTTCATTATGAAAAACAAAAAGAAGCTCCGAAGGCATATTTAAATTTTGAAGGAGTAGATTCTTGTTTCTATGTCTGGATCAACGGGATTTATGTCGGATACAGTCAGGTTTCCCATGCCACAAGTGAATTTGATGTGACAGATGTATTGACAGATGGAGAGAATACGTTAGCTGTGCTTGTTTTGAAATGGTGTGACGGAACATATCTTGAGGATCAGGATAAGTTTCGTATGAGCGGGATTTTTCGGGATGTCTATCTCCTGCGAAGACCAAAGAACAGTATTTATGATTATTTTACGACAACAACAGTTGGAAGAACAGAGGCATCTGTGACGGTCCGTGCAAATTATATCGGGGAGGCAGTTCCGGTAAAAATAACTCTTTATGACAGAGAAAATAGAGAAGCAGCCTGCGGAATGTTTGAAAGATCAGAGGAAAACGGCTATACGCATCAGGCGGTACTTTCAGTCAGAGAGCCGAACCTGTGGAATCCGGAGCAGCCATATCTGTATACGATGGTGATGGAGAGTGAGTCGGAGGTGATCGTGGACCGTGTCGGAATCCGGGAGATCTGTATCCGGGATGTAATCGTATATGTCAATGGAGCGCCGGTAAAATTTAAGGGAGTCAACCGGCATGACTCTGATCCGGTGACCGGATTTGTCATTGAGGCGGCGCAGATGAAGAAAGATCTGCAGTTAATGAAACAGCATAATTTCAATGCGATCCGCACCAGTCATTATCCGAATGCGCCATATTTTTATCAGCTCTGCGATGCGTATGGATTTTTTGTAATAGGAGAGGCAGATAATGAGAGCCATGGAACACAGACACAGTACTTAAAAGATCACAGATGGGAGAACGTAAGCAGGCGCTGGAGCGAGCGGATCGCAGATAATCCAGAATTTATCCCTGCGACAGTAGACCGCACAAAACTCTGTGTGCACCGGGAGAAAAACCGCCCATGTGTTGTGATCTGGTCTATGGGAAATGAGTGTGGATATGGCTGTACATTTGAGGAAGCTTTAAAATGGACAAAGAAATTTGATCCATCCAGACTTACCTGCTATGAAAGTTCGATCTATCAAGGTGACAAAAGGACATATGACTGCAGCAACATTGATGTTTACAGCAGAATGTATCCGGCGCTGGAAGAAATTGACAGTTACATGGAACAACATCCGGAGAAACCGTTTCTGCTGATCGAATACTGTCATGCAATGGGAAACGGTCCGGGGGATCTGGAAGACTATTTTGAGAAGATCGATCAGTATGAAAAACTCTGCGGAGGGTTTGTGTGGGAATGGTGTGACCATGCGGTATATCGCGGAGAAACTTTTGAAGGAAAGCAGATCTATTGTTATGGAGGAGACTTTGGGGAAGAAGTTCATGATGGAAATTTCTGTGTAGATGGGCTTGTGTATCCGGACCGGAGACCCCATACCGGACTTCTGGAATACAAGAATGTGCATCGCCCGGCAAGAGTGCAGTCTTTTGATCAGGAAAGTGGCCTGCTCTGTCTGAAAAATTATATGAATGCAGTGGATCTGAAAGAGTATCTCTTTTTGACTTATGAAGTAAACTGTGATGGCTGTGTGACGGCGCATGGAAAAATCGAGCTTTGTGAATCTGTTTTTCCGCAGGAATCCGGAAAGATTTCGCTCCCTCTGACAATCCCGGAACATGGGCGCTGTTATCTGAAAGTGTGCTATCATTTGAAAGAAAGTACGGAGCTTATGGAAGCGGGAAGCCTGCTTGGATTTGATGAAATTTTATTGAAGAATGCAGATGGAAGAAATCAGAAGGCCGCAGCACTTTTAAAAGAACAGAAGGAAACTGGATCTGTGAGCGTCTCAGAGACAGACCGGATCCTTCAGATTCAGACAAATGGGTGTTCCTATGTCTATGATAAATTTTCCGGACTGTTCAGACAGATCTCCATAGGTGGGGCGGACCAGCTGGATGCACCGATGGAGTGGAATATCTGGAGAGCGCCTACGGATAACGACCGGAGGATTAAGGTGGACTGGATCAATGCAGGATATGACCGGAGCCATTCCAGGGTTTATGCGACAGAGTGGGCAGAGCAGAATGGAAAGATACAGATCCACAGCCGTTTATCCATTGCAGCAGTGGCGCTGCAGAAAGTGCTTGAGATCAATGAAGTATGGGAGATTTCAGGAGAAGGAACCCTCTCTGTGAAGATGAAAGTACGAAAGAATATGGAGTTTCCACAACTGCCAAGATTCGGAATCCGTCTGTTTCTGAAAGGAGAATATGAGACACTCCGGTTTTACGGACTCGGACCTCAGGAAAGTTATCGGGATAAACATCGATCCTGCTCTCATGGTCTTTATGAGTCATCCATAGCTGATCAGCATGAAGATTATATCCGGCCGCAGGAAAACGGAAGTCATGCAGACAGTGACTACATGAT
>JAPFCT010000288.1 GCA_026169575.1 Faecalimonas sp. | reverse complement strand
GTATACGGTGCGGCATTTAATAGAAGAGGCAAGGACGGTCGTAGAAGGAATGTTACAGGAGCGGGAGGTTATCACGATCGCGGAACTGAGGGATGCCCTGAATACGAGCCGGAAAAATGCGAAACCGATCATGGAATATATGGATAGCATCAAGGTGACAAAACGAAATGGAACAGAGAGTGAAAGGGTAGCATACGTATGAATTTAAAACAGCTAGAAGCATTTGTGAAGGTGACTGAAGGAAGGAGTTTTTCTAAAGCTGCAAAGGAATTATTTCTGACGCAGCCGACGATCAGCGCACACATTTCTTCTTTGGAAAAAGAATTAAATACCCGGCTGTTTGTGAGAAATACAAAGGAAGTCAGTCTGTCGGAAGATGGAACCGTGCTGTATGAATATGCGAAGCAGATGATAGAACTGGAGCACAAGATCGAGCATACGTTTCTGAGTGAGGAGAAAGATGCGCCGCAGTGTATTACGATCGCGGCATCTACGATCCCGGCACAGTATCTTCTGCCAAAGATCCTGGCAAGATTCAGTGAGCGGTATCCAAAAGAACAGTTTAAAGTGATGGAGACAGACAGTGCAAGGGCGATCGAGCATGTGATCAACCATACCGCAGATATCGGTTTTACCGGTACTGTGATGGAGAAGAAAAATTGCAAATACATTCCGTTTTACTGGGATGAACTGGTGGTGATCACACCGAACAATGAGAAATTCAGAAGACTCAGGGAGATCGGCTCACCGCTTGACTGGATCATGAATGAACCGATCATCATGCGCGAGGAAGGATCTGGGACAAGAAAAGAAGCAGAACGCCAGCTTAGGGAGAATGGCATTGAGGTAGAGAGCCTCAATATCGTCGCAAGTATTGAGAATACAGAGACGATCAAGCGGTCGGTTGGAAATGGGATGGGCGTATCTGTCCTCTCAAAACTGGCAGCGCAGGATGAGCTGATCCACGAAAGGATCTTAAGTTTCTCACTTCCGTCACAGCGCGTAGGGAGAAATCTGAACATCGTATATAACCGGAATTTTCATCTGCCGCAGGCGGTAGAGAAATTTATCAAAGTGACAAGAGAGGTTTATCAGAACTTTTAGAAAGAAAGCAGGCGGGGAACAGTTATGATATATATGGATAATGCTGCGACGACGATGACAAAACCGAAAGAGGTCATCGAGGCGGTCGCAAATGCAATGCAGTGTATGGGAAATGCCGGGAGAGGAGCGCACGAGGCATCTCTGGATGCGTCGAGAGTGATCTACGATGCGAGAGAACGGCTGGCGCGGCTTTTCGGAGCAGAAAGTCCGAAGAATATTGTGTTTACCAATAATTCCACAGAAAGTCTGAACATTGCGATCCGCGGGGTATTAAATCCCGGAGACCATGTCGTGACGACCATGCTGGAGCATAATTCGGTGCTGCGGCCGTTGTATGCGATGGAAGAAAAAGGCGTGGAGCTGACGATCATCTCCAGCGATCCGGCAGGAAACATTTCCTACGAAGAGATGGAGGCGGCAATCCGCCCGCATACGAAGGCGATTGTCTGTACAAACGGATCCAATCTGACCGGAAATATGATCGATATCGCCCGGGTGGGAGAGATTGCAAAGAGGCATCAGATCCTGCTGATCGTCGATGCCTCGCAGACAGCAGGCGTCTATCCGATCGATGTGCAGCAGATGCAGATTGATATCCTGTGTTTTACCGGGCATAAATCACTGCTGGGGCCGCAGGGGACCGGAGGAATGTATGTCCGCACAGGGGTGGAAGTCCGTCCGCTTAAATGCGGCGGCAGCGGTGTCGATACTTATAATAAACACCATCCGAAAGAAATGCCTACTGCGCTGGAAGCAGGAACTTTAAACGGACATGGGATCGCAGGACTTGGAGCGGCAGTCAGATATCTGGAGGAGACCGGGATCGATACGATCCGGGAGAAAGAGCTGCAGTATATGTGGCAGTTTTATCACGGGGTGAAAAAGATTCCGAATGTAAAAATTTACGGTGATTTCTCTACAGAGCGCCGGTGCCCGATCGTGACACTGAACATTGGGGACTATGATTCTTCGGAAGTCAGCGATGAACTTCTGATGACCTACGGGATTTCTACAAGACCGGGAGCACACTGTGCGCCGCTGATGCATAAAGCGTTTGGAACCGTAGAGCAGGGAGCCGTGCGCTTCAGCTTCTCCCATTATAATACCGAAGAAGAAGTAGAAACTGCGATCCGGGCGATAGAGGAGCTGGCGATGGAAGAATAGCGCAAAAGGAAAGATTGTAGAGGCCTTTGCCGAAAAAAATTACTGCGGGAAGATGAAAGAAAAGAGAGCAATCAGAAAAATGAGAAAGAAAGAATTGAAACTGGTAATTACTTTCCACACGACAGCAGATGCGATGGCGATGGAGAAAGCATGTAAGGAACATGGAGCTGCCGGAAGACTGATCCCGGTTCCGCGCACGATTTCTGCAGGCTGTGGATTATCCTGGTGCGCAGACTTGACAGAACGTGAAGCGTTAAAAGGCGTCATGGAGAAAGTCGGACTCCAGGAAGAAGAGATGCACGAGTGCATGGTATAAGGAAGAACAGAAAATAAAAAATGAGGGTATCGCCCGGTCATCGGATCTGATGATTAGGCGATACCCTTATTTTTTATATAATAGGAAATTCCGATTTTTGTTGGAACAATGAATGAAAATAGCCCGCACAAAGTCGGGCATGAGAACAAGATGACGCTCGTTAGAAGATATAAAAACCTTCTATACCAGCCTCATCGGCAAATAAATCATCTTCGTT
>JAPFCT010000107.1 GCA_026169575.1 Faecalimonas sp. | reverse complement strand
ATTTTGCAAAGGCTCAGAAAATGAACGGAATGACAGGTGATAACCTTATGATTCTTCTTGAATCAAGATTAGACAACGTTGTTTTCCGTTTAGGTTTAGCAAGAACAAGAAAAGAAGCTAGACAGATCGTTGACCACAAACACGTATTAGTGAATGGAAAACAGGTAAACATTCCTTCTTACTCAGTAAAGGCAGGAGATGTTATCGAGATCAAAGAAAAGAACAAAGGTTCTCAGAGATATAAAGATATCTTAGAAGTAACTGGCGGAAGAATGGTACCAGACTGGTTAGAAGCAGACGCTGAAAACTTAAAAGGAACTGTAAAAGAACTTCCATTAAGAGAAGCAATCGATGTTCCGGTAGATGAGATGTTGATCGTCGAATTATATTCTAAATAATTAAACTTTTTGCGTTTGATTACGCTGCAACAGACAGGGGTGTTGCAAAATGGAAACTTCCTGCGGGTGATCGCTTACAGCTGTTCGTGATGACCTGCAGGAGGACTTCCATTTTGTGAGAGCCCCTGGTGTACTGTATCATTATGAAGTTTATTTGGAGTGTAGTTACCCTCAATAGTTTAATAGCCCAGAAGGAGGGACTTTATCGTGTTTGATTTTAATAAACCAAATATTGAAATTACTGAGATTTCAGAAGATAAGAAATATGGCAGATTTGTTGTAGAACCTTTGGAAAGAGGTTACGGAACAACACTTGGTAACTCTCTGAGAAGAATCATGCTTTCTTCTTTACCGGGAGCTGCGATCAGCCACGTAAAGATTGACGGTGTGTTACATGAATTCAGCTCAATTCCGGGCGTGAAGGAAGATGTGACAGAGATCATCATGAATCTGAAATCACTGGCAATCAAGAACAGTTCCGAGACAGATGAGCCGAAGACTGCTTATATTGAGTTCGAGGGGGAAGGTGTCGTAACTGCTGCTGATATTCAGGTAGATCCGGATATTGAGATTATGAATCCGGATGCAGTGATCGCTACATTAAATGGCGGTGCAGACAGCAAACTTTACATGGAACTTACTATCACAAAAGGCAGAGGTTACATCAGTGCAGATAAGAACAAGAACGAAGAACTGCCGATCGGCGTGATTCCGATTGATTCTATCTACACACCGGTAGAACGTGTAAATCTGACCGTAGAGAATACTCGTGTCGGACAGATTACAGACTACGACAAACTGACACTGGATGTATACACAAACGGAACATTACTTCCAGATGAGGCAGTCAGCCTCGCCGCTAAAGTTCTCAACGAGCACTTAAAATTATTCATCGATCTGTCTGAAGTAGCTCAGGCTGCAGAAGTTATGATCGAAAAAGAAGACGATGAAAAAGAAAAAGTGTTAGAGATGAGCATTGATGAGTTAGAACTTTCTGTTCGTTCTTATAACTGCTTAAAGAGAGCTGGTATTAACACAGTGGAAGAACTGACAAACAGAACTCCGGAAGATATGATGAAAGTCCGTAACCTCGGACGGAAATCATTAGAGGAAGTTCTTGCAAAATTAAAAGAACTCGGATTAGAATTAAGCCCGGGAGAAGAGTAAATGATAACAGCATCTAGCTAGTAAGCCCGAAGATGCATAACTAGATGACACCGGTTAATAAGCCCGAAGCGCATAGCCGTGTGTTCCGAAATATGGAGGAAATTAGAAATGGCAAAATATAGAAAACTTGGCAGAACAAGCAGCCAGAGAAAAGCATTAATCAGAAACCAGGTAACAGCATTACTTTACAATGGTAAGATCGTTACAACAGAAGCAAAAGCAAAAGAGATCCGCAAAGTTGCAGAAGGTCTTATCGCTTTAGCAGTAAAAGAAAAAGACAACTACGAAGAAGTAACAGTAAAAGCTAAAGTTGCCCGCAAAGACAAAGACGGCAAGAGAGTAAAAGAAGTTGTAGACGGAAAGAAAGTTACAGTTTACGATGAAGTTGAAAAGACAATCAAGAAAGATATGCCTTCAAGACTTCACGCAAGAAGAGAAATGTTAAAAGTTCTCTACCCAGTAACAGAAGTTCCGGAAAAAGCTGCTGGAAGAAAGAAAAATACAAAAGAAGTAGATTTAGTTGATAAATTATTCAGCGAGATCGCACCAAAATATGAAGATCGTAAAGGTGGATACACAAGAATCGTTAAGATCGGTCTTCGTAAAGGTGATGCTGCTATGGAAGTTCTCCTTGAGTTAGTATAAGATCCAGGTTTATTTCAGAGCATAAATAAAAAAGGTCATAAGACAAAACGAATACAAAGAGATGGAAGAAGTGCAGAGATGTGTTCTTTCATCTCTTTTTTTGATTTTTGTCAGGAGTCGGGGAAAAGAGCCTTCCGTGTGTCAAAGGGTGTGATTTCGATGGATTTTGCCTGAAAAAAATTATAAAAAAAGTGATTGCAATTGAGGAAAAAAGTGCTATACTAATTGTATTATTTGAGT
>JAPFCT010000104.1 GCA_026169575.1 Faecalimonas sp. | reverse complement strand
GAATACAGATAGATGAAAAAGGGACAGATTTATGAGGGAAAGATCCAAAAGGTAGAATTCCCAAATAAAGGAATCGTGCAGGTTGAGGGGGAAGACAAGCCGGTCATTGTAAAAAACGGGATTCCGGGGCAGAAGATCCGGTTTTGTGTCAATAAGATGAGAAAAGGAAAAGCGGAAGGACGTCTGCTGGAGGTAATTGAAAAGTCCCCGTTAGAGACAAGAGAGCCGGTATGCAGTATTTTTCCGGCCTGCGGTGGATGTATGTACCAGACGATGGGATACCAGGATCAGGTAAAGATGAAAGAGGAACAGATCCGGTCAATCATGGATGCGGCCGTGGATGGGTATTCCTATACCTTTGAGGGAGTAAAAGAAAGCCCGAAGGAATTTGCTTACCGAAATAAAATGGAGTTCTCCTTCGGGGATGAGTACAAGGACGGACCACTTTCCCTCGGCCTTCACAAGAAAGGAAGCACTTACGATGTTTTGACCGCTTCTGACTGTAAATTAGTACACAAAGATATGACACAGATCCTGACTTGTGTACTTAGTTACTTTAAGGAGAGAGGTGTCAGCTACTACAAAAAAATGCAGCATGTCGGATACCTGCGCCATCTGCTTTTAAGAAGAGGGGATACGACTGGGGAAATTCTTGTAAACCTCGTCACAACAACACAGGAAGCCTATGACCTGTCTCCACTTGTGGAAAAACTTCTGGCGCTTCCGTTAGAAGGAAAGATTGTCGGGATTCTGCACATTTTGAACGATTCTTTATCCGATGTGGTGCAGAGCGATGAAACAAAGATTCTCTACGGTCAGGATTATTTCTATGAGAAAATCATGGGACTGGAATTTAAGATCACACCATTTTCCTTCTTCCAGCCAAATTCCAGAGGAGCCGAGGTACTATACAGTACTGTCCGGGACTATATCGGAGATATCCATGACATGACTGTGTACGATCTGTTCAGCGGAACCGGGACGATCGCGCAGGTGCTGGCGCCGGTGGCAAAGCAGGTGATCGGAGTGGAGATCATCGAGGAAGCTGTGGAGGCAGCAAAAGAAAATGCAGAGCGGAACGGACTGCATAACTGCAGATTTATCGCGGGGGATGTCTTCAAAGTATTAGATGAAATTGAAGAGAAGCCAGATGTGATCGTGTTAGATCCGCCGCGGGATGGGATCCATCCGAAGGCGCTGCCGAAGATCCTTGATTATGGAGTGGAAAATATCGTGTATATCTCCTGCAAGGCAACAAGCCTGGCGAGAGATTTAGAGATGATACAAGAGAGAGGATACCGGGTGGTAAAATGCACGGCGGTGGATCAATTTTGTCAGACGGTTCATGTGGAAACGGTTGTAATGCTTTCCCACAAAAAGCCTGATAGTGTAATCAATATAAAAGTCGAGTTTGGCGAGCGAGAGCGATAAAATCGGAAATAAAGAGATCAAGAACTATATCAATATTTCAGTAGTTGTTGATATAGTGGTCCTATGTCACATAAGTAGCGCTTGTTTGCAAAGCAGACGCAACATTCATGTTTATGCTCGCGTTTATGGTAATGATTGATGTCACAGTAGTAGTTCGTGTAGGACTCCTTGTTAACATCCACTCAGCTGGATTCATGTACGAAGTGGAGATAGACGTTATGGATGCCAGTGTTTTTTATAAAACGGTCGCTTTATGTGGATAACTCCGCTTCTTTTTGGTGACCAGTCGTTCGTAGCTGCTACTCTATTTAATTTTGAGATTTTCTCAACAATTGCTAACGGATCTCGTGACCATAGGAGGTGAGTTGATGGTCTAGTCAGACAGTTTAATGTTATGTCTGGGACTGCCGTTTTCATTATCGCAAAGAATTTGTTTACATTCGCAAATTATTTATGGACAATAGCTTGCAGAAGATTGAAAAACGTGAAAATTTGTGTTATATTCTTAAAAGTGTTTTACACCTTGTTGCTAAGTATAAATTCATTATAGGAAATTTGAATTTTTGAGGTTTGATCGTGGTTGATCATAGTTTGACTTAAAAGTTTAGAAGAGACATGGTGGAGTGTATTTTCAGGGGATAGCTGAAGAAGTGGAGACGTATATGGCGCCGTCTGAGTGGAGTGGTATCTTTATTGTGCAGCTTGTTGGAGATACATTGCGTGCCCCAATGACTGAAGAATTTGCAGCAGATATGATGGGAGGGGACCGATTTTGCAGAGGAAATTGATAATCTCTATGATGTGGATAAAGACCATTTACAAACATTTTTCGTTTGAAAAAAAGTAGTTCGGTTGCAATAAAAGAACTTGGATTTGCAATTATACGGATTTATGCTGAGCTGGAGGAAAGACCTCCCAAAGGAGACAGAATGAAACTATCATAAAAGTTATGGGTAAAAGTTGTAGAATTGGATATGAAGAAAACAGAGTTTGCTAAGAAGGCAGGAATTAGTTCTGCATCTGTAGCAAAGCTTGGTAAGGGTGCTAACATCGCTACAGATGTGCTCGTAAAGATATGTGAGTATCTCAAGTGTGCTATTGCTGATATTGCGGAAATAGTTCCAGATGAATCATCAGAGGAGGAAAACTAAAATGGCAGATAAAAATACAGCCGATATTGGATTTGAAAAACAAATATGGGATGCGGCCTGCGTGCTTCGTGGCAATATGGATGCATCAGAATATAAGAACGTTGTCCTGGGATTGATTTTCTTGAAATATATCTCGGATAGATTTGACGATAAATATCAGGAACTTGTTGAAGAAGGCGACGGATTCGAGGAAGATATTGATGAATATACTTCTGAAGGTATCTTCTTTGTACCAGCAGGTGCACGCTGGAGTGAGATTGCGGCAAAAGCACATACGCCGGAGATCGGTACAGTTATCGATGAGGCTATGCGTGCAATTGAAAAAGAAAATAAACGATTGAAACACATTCTCCCTAAGAATTTCGCACGTCCGGAATTGGACAAACGAAGATTGGGAGATGTGGTAGATTTATTTACCAATATTCAGATGATCGAACACGGCAGCGAAAAGGATATCTTGGGTCGTACCTATGAGTATTGTCTTTCTATGTTTGCTGAACAAGAAGGCAAACGTGGCGGCGAATTCTTTACACCATCTTGCGTAGTACGCACCTTGGTAGAAGTATTGAAACCTTTCAAGGGCCGAGTATATGATCCTTGCTGTGGCTCAGGTGGTATGTTTGTTCAGTCTGCAAAATTTGTTGAGAATCACAGTGGTAACATCAGTAACATTTCTATCTACGGTCAGGACTCAAACCCTACTACATGGAAGATGGCACAGATGAACCTTGCCATTCGTGGAATTGAACCAGATCTCGGAGCCTATGCTGCAGATACGTTTCTAGATGATCGCCATCCAACATTGCGAGCAGATTATATTATGGCGAATCCTCCGTTTAACCTTTCCGATTGGGGATTGGATAAATTAAAAGAAGATCAGCGATGGAAATATGGAACACCACCAGCAGGAAACGCTAACTTTGCATGGCTTCAGCACATGATTTTTCATCTTGCACCAGCAGGCCGTATTGGTATGGTATTAGCGAACGGTTCACTTTCTTCTCAATCAGGTGGAGAGGGTGATATTCGTAAGAATATTATCAATGCTGATTTAGTTGAGTGTATTGTTGCAATGCCTACTCAGCTTTTCTATACAACGCAGATCCCAGTTTCGCTCTGGTTTATCAATAAGCAGAAGAAACAACCGGGAAAGACTTTATTTATTGACGCTCGCAAGATGGGAACGATGGTGAGTCGTAAGCTTCGTGAGCTGACGGATGATGATATCAAGAAGATTTCAGATACCTATGAAGCTTTTGTAGATGGAACACTTGAAGATGTTAAAGGATTCTGTGCCGTTGCCGATTTGCGGGAAATTGAAAAGCAAGACTTTATCCTTACTCCGGGCAGATATGTAGGTATTGAAGAACAAGAAGATGACGATGAGCCATTTGAAGAAAAGATGGGACGGTTAACATCTGAACTTGCGGAAATGTTTGTAAAGTCACATGAGCTGGAGGGAGAGATTAGGAAGAAGCTGGGGGCGATTGGATATGAGCTCAAACAATGAAATAACGTATTGTTTGATTTTTGATACGAATGCTCTGTTTCAAGCATATGAAAAGAAAGCGGACTTCACAACTTTTAGCTTTAATTCAACATTTGAAAATGTAATTGATATGATTAATCAACTTGATATATATAATCAGGTGACGGTAGCAATTCCATCTGTTGTTTGGTGTGAAATGGAGAAGCAGATTATAGAAAAGCATGATGAATTGCTTTCAACTTATAAAAATACGATATCAAAGAGACGATTTCCTGAATATTCTATTCAAGAAAATCCGGCCATAAACTATCCGGAATACATAAAAAATAAGATTGCGGAATACAAGAAAGAGATTTCAGGAGGATTGAATGAAGTTGTTGAGGTTCCAATTGCTTCTAACAATAGGTTTGAAAGTATAGTAAATCGTGCATTTGGTAAATTACCTCCTTTTGAGGGAAAAGACAAAAAGTCTGATAAAGGATTTAAGGATGCGTTGCTATGGGAAAGTATTTTGGAATTTTCATTAACGCATCGCAACTCAAAAATCATATATTATTCCAAAGACAATGCTTTTGGAGAATTTCTGCTAAAGGAGTTTGCAGAAAATGTATCAGATTCTTCACTGTTCATATGCAAAAATGAAAGTGAAGTTAAGATACAGTTAGAAGCGTGGGCAAAGGAAATTGACAAATATTCGTATCAACCAATTGAAGAGTTTGATGAAAACCAGGAAATTGTTGACTGGTTAAACTCTGAAGATTTTCTTGCGCAGATAATAGATCGAAATTTTGGACTTGTTGAAAAAGGACGGTTGATTACTTCAACTACAGCTCATTTGATTAGCATTGATAATATTGAATCCTTGAATTCGGACGAGAATTCAATTGAATATTATATTGAAGCAGCATTGCAGTTTATATACGAATTGAAGGATGGAGGAAAAACACAGGACACAATCAACGTAGGCATAGATGTTAAGATGCTGGATGATGCTACTTATTCGGTTGAAGATGCTTATAGAACGGATGAAGATGAAACTGAAAGTGAGAGTTAGCTTATGAATACAGGACAAGAAAGAATAAACGAATTTGTAATTCGTGAAAAACTGGAGGCGATTGGACATGAAATCTGAATGGACAAAAAAGAAGCTCTCTGATATTGCAGATTTCAATCCGAGAGAAACAATAAAAAAAGGTGCTATAGCTAAGAAAATCCCTATGGATGTGCTCCGCCCATTTTATCGAGATATTCCATATTATGTTGAAGAATGTTTTTCTGGTGGCACAAAATTCCGTAATGGGGATACGATTATGGCACGAATTACGCCGTGCTTAGAAAATGGGAAAACAGCGCAGGTCTCAATTTTGAATGATGGAGAGGTTGGGTTTGGCTCAACGGAATATATAGTGTTTAGAGCAAAAGAAGGAATTGCTAATAAGGATTACTTATATTATCTCGTTTGTAGTCCAGAAGTAAGAGAACCAGCAATAAAATCTATGGTTGGTTCATCTGGACGACAGCGTGTGCAGACTGATGTTGTAAAGAAGCTTGAAATTGATGTTCCGCCATTAGTCGAACAAGAAAAAATCGGCTCATTTTTGAAGTCGTTTGATGATAAAATCGCACTCAATGATGAGATAAACAAGAATTTAGAGCAACAAGCTCAGGCAATTTACAGCCGTATGTTTATTGAGCACCGACAAGAAAGTTGGAGCCCAGGGCAGCTGTCTGACCTAATCT
>JAPFCT010000073.1 GCA_026169575.1 Faecalimonas sp. | reverse complement strand
GCATTACAGGACCGAAAAATGACATCGACCGTGTAACTGACCAGTATCTTTCCAAATACGAGATCCAACTGGAAAATGCGCTTTCTGAGCTGAAAACGACAGAAAATCTTCAGCCGTTTGCAGAGATCAACCCGTACCGGGAAGCATTAGAAAAGGCAAACCAACTGACAGCGTATATTAAGGATCAGAAGCCGGAACAAGAGCCGGAACTTTCTGTGAAAGAGATATTTCACACGGTGCGGGATGCCAATCACGATTATATGGAACTGCGTGCAAAGGAAAATGACTGGAAAGTAGAACGCGAGATGTTGAGAGAACGTCTGCTTGCGCTTGCGCCGTTCCGCCCGCTGAATTTCAATCTGCACAACGTTCTCCAGTTCCGTTATATTAAGTTCCGCTTCGGAAGAGTCCCGGTAGATTATTACCACCGTCTTGAGAAATATGTATACAGCGATATGGATGCGCTGTTCATTGAAGGCGGAAAGGACGACAGCTATGTGTACGGAGTGTACTTTGTGGCAAATAAGGCGGCTGATAAGACCGACGCTATTTTCCAGTCACTGCACTTTGAGCGGATTTATCTGCCGGATGAATACCAGGGAAATACAGAGGAAGCGTACCAGAGATTAGAGAAGGAGATCGAAGAGGTCACTGCGAAGATCAATGGGATCGATGATGAGATCAAGTCGGTGCTGACAAAGAAGGCAGAGAGACTTCTGGCAGCGAGAAACCGGCTCGAGATGCTCTGTGAGAACTTTGATGTCCGCAAGGTTGCAGCCTGCGTGGAGGATCAGCATGAGGATTTCTATATTCTGTGCGGATGGATGGCAGAAAAGGATGTGGAATCGCTCTTAAAAGAGGTCAAGAATGACCCGAATATCTTTATCTTTGTCGAGGAGGATAATTCCGGATATTTCGGAGCACCTCCGACCAAGCTTGAAAATCCAAAGATTTTTAAGCCGTTTGAGATGTTTATTAAGATGTACGGACTGCCGGCTCACAATGAGATGGATCCGACGATCTTTGTTGCGCTGACTTATACATTCATCTTCGGGGCAATGTTCGGAGATGTAGGGCAGGGACTCTGCCTGTTTCTCGGGGGAGCAATCCTCTATAAGTGGAAAAAATTGAACCTTGCAGGAATCGTATCGGTTGCCGGATTATTTTCAACATTCTTT
Source organism: Faecalimonas sp. (assembly GCA_026169575.1). The sequence continues at coordinate 6,719 of JAPFCT010000073.1, read as the reverse complement.
GGATGGATGTTCGGAAGTATTTTCGGATTTGAAGATATCATTGAGGCGAAATGGCTGAGGCCGATCTCACATATGACGAACCTTCCGTTTATCGGAAAGCTGAACACGGTGTTTATCGTCGCAGTTGCATTTGGTATGGGAATCATTCTGTTATCGATGGTATTCCACATTATCAATGCACTCAGGGCACACGATGCAGAAAATGCATGGTTTGATGCGAACGGACTTGCCGGACTTGTATTTTACGGTTCCGTGACAGCGGTTCTTGTTCTGTTTATGACGGGACATAAGACGCCGGCGGGAATCGTGATGGCAGTGATGTTTGGAGTGCCTTTGATTCTGATGATATTTAAAGAGCCTCTGGCGAAGAAACTTGAAAAAAGCACGGAGAAGATGACGGAAGGAAAAGTGATGTTCTTTGTGCAGGGATTTTTTGAATTATTTGAAACATTGCTGAGTTATTTCTCAAACACCTTATCCTTTGTCCGTATCGGAGCGTTTGCTGTCAGTCATGCGGCGATGATGGAAGTCGTTCTGATGCTTGCAGGCGCCGAGGCAGGAACGCCGAACTGGCTGATCGTTGTGCTTGGAAACCTGTTCGTGTGCGGTATGGAAGGGCTGATCGTAGGAATCCAGGTACTCCGTCTGGAGTATTATGAGATGTTCAGCCGCTTCTACAAAGGAAATGGACGAGAATTTAAACCATACAAAATCATTAAGAAAAAATAGAAAAATTTCATTAGGAGGCTATTATTATGACATTAGCAACAAAATTAATTCTGATCGCAACTTTAGTATTAAGTATCATTCTTCCGTTCGGATATTATCTGATCGGGGAGAAAAACAAGAAGCGTTATAAAAGAGCAATCGGAACAAACGCGTTCTTTTACTTTGGAGCATTTCTTGTGGCATCGATCATGATGTTCGGAGGAAATGTACAGGCTGCAGAAGGTGCTGCTTCTGCTTCTATCGCAACAGGTCTTGGATATATCGCTGCCGCTCTTGTTACCGGTTTATCATGTATCGGTGGTGGTATCGCCGTTGCCAGTGCTGCCAGTGCTGCTCTCGGAGCAATCAGTGAGGACTCTAGCGTACTTGGTAAATCATTGATCTTCGTAGGTCTTGCAGAAGGTGTCTGCCTCTATGGTCTGATCATCTCCTTCATGATCTTAGGTAAATTATAAGCCGATGAAGATGTATCTGATCAGTGATAATGTAGATACCTACACAGGGATGCGTCTTGCGGGAGTAGATGGAGTCGTCGTGCATGAGCGCGGCGAACTCTATGAGGCGCTTCAGAATGTCATCAAAGACAAGGAAGTGGGGATTGTCCTTCTGACTGAGAAATTCGGACGGGAATTTCCGGAAATCATCGATGATATCAAACTGAAGAGAAAGATGCCGCTGCTCGTGGAGATCCCTGACAGGCACGGAACCGGCCGTAAGAAGGACTTTATCACATCCTATGTAAACGAAGCCATCGGGCTGAAACTATAATGAAACAGAGGGCGATGACATGAATTTAGAAGAAAAAATTCAAAATTTGCAGGCAGCTTCGATGGAAGAGGCGAGAGCCAAAGGAAATACAATCATCCAGAATCACAAAGAAGCGCTTGAAAAACTTTATAAAGAACATACAGAGACTGCGCTCAGACAGGCAGAGCTGAAGCTGAAGGCGGAGACGGCAAATGCAAAGCATGAGGTCAACAAAGCCATGGCAAAATCCCAGATTGAACTGAAATGTGAGCAGGGGAAATGTCAGGCAGACTTAAAGAACAGACTTTTCCGCAGAGTACACGTTCTTGTAGATGAATACATGCAGACAGAAGCGTACACAGAACTTCTGTCTTCTTATATCCATAAAGCAATGGCATTTGCGAATGGGGAACAGGTGACGATTTATATCAATCCGACAGATGAAGATAAAAAAGCAGAGTTGGAAGAACGTACGGGTGCTGTGCTGACAGTCAGCAAAGAAGACTTTATCGGAGGGATCCGGGCAGTCATCCATGCGAAGAACATTCTGATCGATCACTCCTTCAAGGCATCTCTTGCAGAAGAATACGAGAAGTTCTTGTTTTTAGGAGGGAAAGAAAATGCTTAGAACGGGAAAGATTTACGGGATCAACGGTCCGGTTGTTTATCTGAAAGGGAATACCGGATTTAAGATGTCGGAGATGGTATATGTTGGGAAGGAAAGACTGGTCGGGGAAGTGATCGCCCTTGACAAAGACCGGACAACGATCCAGGTTTTTGAAGAGACGACGGGTCTTCGTCCGGGCGAGACCGTTGAGGCGAGCGGAGATGCGATCTCTGTCACGCTGGCGCCTGGGATCCTGAACAATATTTTTGATGGAATTGAAAGACCGCTGGAGCGTATCGCAGAAGGCTCCGGTGCATATATCAGCAGGGGAGTCAGTGTAGACTCTCTTGACAAGACAAAAAAATGGAGTACACATATGACAGTCGCTGTCGGGGATGAAGTTCACGGCGGACATATTATCGCGGAAGTTCCTGAGACTGCTGCGATCGTACACAAATGTATGGTACCTCCGAACGTCAGCGGAATCATCACAAAAGTAGTGCCGGATGGGGAATACACAATTGATGAGCCGCTTGTGACGGTGGAACTGGAGAGCGGAAAGACGATCGACCTTACGATGACACAGAAATGGCCGATCCGTGTGCCGAGACCGACACATCACAGATTTCCGGCATCCAAACCGCTTGTGACCGGACAGCGTATCCTTGATACGATGTTCCCAATCGCGAAGGGCGGAACTGCCTGTGTGCCTGGTGGATTTGGTACTGGAAAGACAATGACACAGCATCAGATCGCAAAATGGTCGGATGCCGACATTATCATTTATATCGGATGCGGAGAGCGTGGAAACGAGATGACACAGGTACTGGAAGAGTTTACACAGCTTGTGGATCCGAAATCAGGCAACCCGCTGATGGACCGGACAACGCTGATCGCCAACACATCGAACATGCCGGTGGCTGCCCGTGAGGCGAGCCTCTACGCAGGACTGACACTTGCCGAGTATTACCGTGATATGGGCTATGATGTTGCGATCATGGCAGACTCTACTTCCCGTTGGGCAGAGGCGCTCCGTGAGTTATCCGGACGTCTGGAGGAAATGCCGGCCGAAGAAGGATTCCCGGCATACCTCGCATCAAGACTTTCTGCATTCTATGAGCGTGCTGGAATGATGCATAACTTAAATGGAACAGACGGTTCCGTGTCGATCATCGGAGCGGTATCTCCGCAGGGCGGCGACTTTTCCGAGCCGGTCACACAGAACACGAAGCGTTTCGTGCGCTGCTTCTGGGGACTGGATAAGAGCCTTGCCTATGCGAGACATTTCCCGGCGATCCACTGGCTGACAAGTTACAGCGAGTATCTCGGCGATCTTGCGCCGTGGTATCAGGATCATGTATCTCCGAAGTTCGTTGATTACCGGAACCGCCTGATGGCGCTTCTGAACTCCGAGAGCAGTCTTTTAGAGATCGTAAAACTGATCGGAAGCGATGTGCTTCCGGATGATCAGAAGCTGATCCTTGAGATCGCCCGTGTAATCCGTCTTGGATTTTTGCAGCAGAATGCGTTCCACAAGGACGATACCTGCGTTTCTATGGAGAAGCAGTTCCTGATGATGGACACGATTTTGTATCTTTATAAACAATGCCGTGCACTTGTAACGATGGGGCATCCGATGTCCGTACTGAAGTCGGAAAATATTTTCGAGAAAGTCATCGCGATCAAATATGACGTGCCGAATGACCGTCTGGAAATGTTCGCGCAGTACCACAAGGATATTGATGAATTCTATCAGCGTGTGCTGGAGAAAAATGCGTAAGGAGGGAATTTGCGATGTCAATTGAATATTTAGGACTGAGCAGTATCAATGGTCCTCTGATCGCGTTGGAGGGCGTACAGGATGCTTTTTACGATGAGATCGTGGAATTTGTCGTAGACGGCACAGAGCGCAAGATCGGACGTATTGTCGAGATTTACGAGGACAAAGCCGTGATTCAGGTGTTCGAGGGATCCGAGAATATGTCTCTGAAAAATACACATACCCGTCTGACCGGACATCCGATGGAGATCGCACTCTCTCCGGATATGCTGGGACGGACGTTCAACGGAATCGGTCAGCCGATCGACGATCTGGGGCCGATCACTTCCACATTGAAGCGGGACGTCAACGGTCTGCCGCTGAACCCGGTGGAACGTGAGTATCCGCGTAACTATATCCACACCGGAATTTCCGCGATCGACGGTCTGACAACACTGATCCGTGGTCAGAAGCTGCCGATCTTCTCCGGAAACGGTCTTCCGCATGACCAGCTTGCAGCGCAGATCGTAAAGCAGGCTTCCCTCGGTGAAAATTCCGACGAGCAGTTCGCGATCGTATTTGCCGCGATGGGCGTCAAGCATGACGTTGCGGATTTCTTCCGCCGTACGTTTGAGGACAGCGGTGTTGCCGATCACGTTGCGATGTTTTTGAACCTTGCAAACGATCCGGTCGTAGAGCGTCTGATCACGCCGAAAGTGGCGCTTACCGTTGCGGAATATCTGGCGTTTGAACAGAACATGCACATTCTGGTCATTCTGACGGATATGACTTCTTTTGCGGAGGCGATGCGTGAGGTATCTTCTTCCAAGGGAGAGATCCCAAGCCGTAAAGGTTTCCCGGGATATCTGTACAGTGAACTGGCAACGATCTACGAGCGTGCCGGAATCGTGCAGGGCGTGAACGGATCTGTGACACAGCTTCCGATCCTGACCATGCCGAACGATGATATCACACATCCGATCCCTGACCTGACCGGATATATCACGGAGGGACAGATCGTACTGGATCGTGAGTTGAACGGACAGTCGATTTACCCGCCGATCAATATCCTGCCGTCACTGGCCCGTCTGATGAAAGACGGTATCGGAGCCGGATATACGAGAGAGGATCATCAGGATCTGGCGAACCAGTTGTTCTCCGCTTACGCAAAAGTAGGAGACGCAAGAAACCTTGCATCCGTTATCGGTGAGGACGAACTGTCTCCGATCGACAAGAAATATCTGGAGTTCGGAAAAGAATTTGAGACACGTTATATCGGACAGGGCATGAACGAGAACCGAAGCATGGAAGAGACTCTGGATCTTGGATGGGAGCTGCTGGGACTTCTTCCGAGAGAAGAACTTGACCGTGTGGATACGAAGATACTGGATAAGTATTATAAGGCAAAACCGGAAGACTGATCTTCCGGCGGCGCCTGATTTCACAACGATCACGAGAGGAGGCATTCTATGGATCCGCGTACGTTTCCCACAAAAGGAAATCTTATGCTTGCAAAGAATTCCCTGACGCTTGCGAAACAGGGATACGATCTGATGGATAAGAAACGTAATATTCTGATCCGGGAGCTGATGGATCTGATCGATGAAGCCCGGGACATTCAGAACGAGATTGACAGTACATTTACTCATGCGTATGAATGTCTGCAGCGTGCCAATATCGAGCATGGGATCAATATGGTCGCGCAGCTTGCTTATACGGTGCCGATCGAAAATTCCATCACGATCCAGACACGAAGCATCATGGGAACCGAGATTCCGCATGTGCGTTATACCCCGGCAAATGAGATGCCGACTTATTCGTTCAGCACAACGAGAGAATCGATTGACCAGGCGACAAAAGCATTTCAGAAAGTAAAAGACCTGACGGTGAAGCTTTCGATGGTGGAAAATGCCGCGTACCGTCTGGCTACGAATATCAAGAAGACACAGAAGCGTGCGAATGCGCTTCAGAATATTACCATTCCGATGTACACACAGCTTGTATACAACATTACCAATGCGCTGGAAGAAAAAGAGCGTGAAGAGTTTACGAGACTGAAAGTCATCAAACGAATGAAACAGAAGAAAGAGGCGAGAGCAGCCGGCTGAGATATAAAAACCCCTCACAGAGATCTGAAGGCAGAGGAAGCCCGGATCTTCGGTGAGGGGCTTTGTTGTACCGGGGCAGATCACGTTTCTTTTGGTATGTCGATCAGGTTGCTTGTGTATGGGATCTTTCCGGACAGGACGTCGTCGTAAAATTGCTGTTTTCCGTCGATATAGTCAATACAGTTCTCAACTTCACGCAGTTTCCTTTCCAATAATTCTTTCTTTTTAGCCAAAATCTGTTTGCGTTCGGGAATGGAACGCTCGCCTTTGAAGCACAAGGCGACGTATTCTTTCATTTCCACGATTCCCATGCCGCATCGTTTCAGACAAGACAGGCTGTTGATCCATGCCACATCCCTGTCGTCGAAAACTCTGTAATTGTTTTCATTTCGTTTTACATTGGGAACCAAACCCTCATTGCAGTAATATTTTAATGTCTCATATTTCATACCGGTCAGATCACAGACTTCTTTCATCGAATACATCAAGCTAGTTTCCTCCTGTCAGTTTTTACACACGGATGTGATAGATTTTGGCAATGTGTTTTTGAAATAAAATTTTTGAAACAGATTCAAAAAAAGGTTGACCGGTAGTTACTACCGGGTATTACAATATCATTGTAATAAAAAAAGAGATCAATTGCAAGGAGTGACAGAGAATGGATCATGGTATGGAATATGTAACATTAAATAATAGAGTGAAAATGCCGAAATTAGGATTTGGCGTGTTTCAGATCGCAAAGGAGGACTGTGAACGCTGTGTGTTAGAT
>JAPFCT010000048.1 GCA_026169575.1 Faecalimonas sp. | reverse complement strand
GACTTTCCTCACCTGCTGCCTTTCGGCGATTGCAGCTGCGATTGTCTGTCTTACTTAAATGCCTTTGTATTCTATCATCTTCTGACAAAAAAGTAAAGACTTCTGTTGAAAAATACATCTTCTACTTTCGTTTACCATACATTATAACACATTTCTTCCATTTGAAAACAAAATGACAGATATTTTTCTAATTTTTCTTAGATGTATAATCTTCTCCCTTTCTGCCATACTAGACAGAGAAACGCAACAGCAAAAATTTGAGGAGGGCTTAACAATGGCTGATATTTCTATCTTAGACTTACAAAATCTCCGTCATCTGATTGGAGGATATGACACCACACACTGCAAAATGACAGACTATGCTTCACAGACAACCGACCCTGAAGTAAAAAAACTGTTTCAGGATGCCGCAGACAGCGCAATGAAAAACAAGCAGGAACTGATGAGATTTTTATAAGGAGGACGTCAACATGAACGAGAAAACAATGGTCGCAGACGCACTGGTAGGTGTCAACGGAGAATTAAAAATGTTTGGAGAAATGATCCCGCAGACAGAGAATAAAGAATTAAAACAATGTCTGAAGCAGATCCGGAATTCCTGCGAAATGTCGCAGGAGAAGCTGTATGAAGTCGCACGTCAGAAAAGTTACTATGTCCCTGCCGCAAAGGCAACTGAGGAAGAAGTAAACCATGTAAAATCCATTCTGACACAGCCGGCAATGCACTAATTTTTTTCAGCCGCCCCACCTGCCGTATCATCGCACAGAAGCCGGGGCGGCTTTATTTAGAACTTTCTCATTCTAATTCTAAGCTCGCTATTTTAGAATACATACGGTTCTCTTCCAGAACCTCCGACTTTTCTTCTGCTGATAAGAATTCTTCACTTTCTTATTCGTAAGAATTCTTGACTTTGTTAATGACAAAAAATATTTTTTCATGTACAATGATATCTAACTGATAAAAAACAGAAGAATTAAGGAGTTGTTTTATGAGTATTTTAAATGTAGAACATTTATCTCACGGCTTCGGGGACCGTGCGATTTTTGAGGATGTCTCGTTCCGTCTCTTAAAAGGGGAGCATATCGGGCTTGTCGGTGCAAATGGAGAAGGAAAATCCACTTTTATGAATATTGCAACCGGAAAATTGCAGCCGGATGAGGGAAAGATCGAGTGGTCAAAAAATGTGCGTACCGGATATCTGGATCAGCACACCGTTCTGGAAAAAGGACAGACGATCCGCGATGTGTTAAAATCTGCGTTCCAGTATCTGTTTGCACTGGAAGAGAAAATGAATCAGATCTGCGACTCTCTCGGCGATGCAGACCCGGAAGAAATGGAAGCACTGATGGAGGAACTCGGAACAATCCAGGATACGCTGACCCTTCAGGATTTTTATATCATCGATTCCAAAGTGGAGGAAGTTGCACGGGCGCTCGGACTGCTTGACATCGGTCTGGAACGGGATGTCACAGACCTGAGCGGCGGACAGCGTACAAAAGTGCTTCTTGCCAAACTGCTTTTAGAAAAACCGGATATTTTGCTGCTCGACGAGCCGACCAACTATCTGGACGAAGAACATATCATATGGCTGAAACGCTACCTGCTTGACTATGAGAATGCCTTCATTTTAATTTCCCATGATATTCCATTCTTAAATGAAGTCGTCAACATCATCTACCATATGGAAAATCAGGAATTAAACCGCTATGTCGGTGATTACGACCACTTCCAGGAAGTCTACGCGGTTAAAAAATTACAGCTTGAGGCTGCCTACCGCCGTCAGCAGCAGGAAATCAGTGAGCTCAAAGACTTCGTTGCCCGCAACAAAGCGAGAGTCTCCACGCGAAACATGGCAATGTCCCGCCAGAAAAAACTGGATAAAATGGATATCATCGAGCTTGCCGCCGAGAAACCAAAACCGGAATTCCGCTTCAAAGTCGGCCGGACTCCGGGAAAATATATTTTCGAGACGAAAGATCTTGTGATCGGCTATGACGAACCACTTTCCAAACCACTCACCCTCTCTATGGAGCGCGGTCACAAAATCGCCCTCATCGGCGCCAACGGAATCGGAAAGACGACGCTGTTAAAGAGTATTCTCGGTCTGATCAAGCCCCTGAAAGGCTCCGTCGAGCTCGGTGAAAATCTTCTAATCGGCTATTTTGAGCAGGAATCTGCACCGGACAATAAAACGACCTGTATCGAAGAAATCTGGAGTGAATTCCCATCTTTCACCCAGTATGAAGTTCGCTCCGCCCTCGCCAAATGCGGTCTGACAACCAAACACATCGAAAGTCAGGTGCGTGTGTTAAGCGGTGGAGAGCAGGCAAAAGTACGGCTCTGCAAACTCATTAACCGCGAGACAAATATCTTACTTCTGGACGAGCCAACGAACCACCTTGACGTGGATGCCAAGGCGGAATTAAAACGGGCTCTTCAGGAATACAATGGCAGCATTCTTCTGATCTGCCATGAACCGGACTTCTACCAGGATGTGGTAAACGAAGTCTGGGACTGCACAAAATGGACGACGAAGATTATTTAATCTCCATAAAAACAGTTCTGATATCACAAAAATGCAAATAAAAAACTTCAGCAAGCTTCCCTTTCTCTGCCATTTCCCCAAAGGGTGACAGTTTCAATCGGACTCTTTGCTGAAGTTTTTCATTTCTTTTTAAATCCTAATTTCTTTTTGATCTTAGTTATGCTGATTTACTTTTCCTGCCTGTCATCCGGATTCTCAGCGGATGTTTCAGAAGATGCCTCCGACGGCGGAACGATAACGAAACCGTTCTCCATTTCCCCAGATGTACAGACTTGTGAAACTTGCTCTTTCTCTGTATCTTCCTTCTCTTCGCCCTGCAGAGTTCCTAACAGATCTTGTGGTGATGTCGTCTCATGTTGCGTAAAATCCTGCTGTTCCTTTACCGGATTTCCCGAAAAAAACATTTCCCTTTTCTCTACCTCATTCCTACTCTCCCCAAAAGTACCTGCCATAAAATCTCTCGCTGCAGAATTCTGTACCTCTTCCGCACTTCTCGTCTTTTGCTCCTGCCGGAACTGATCTTCTTCCTTTCTTGTACAGCGGAAAAAGTAAATTCCAACTGCGATGATTGCTGCTCCTGCCACTCCTTTTGTCAGCACATTTCCAATGTTCCAAAGAATGTCATACATAAATCCCGGCAGGATTACATAGATCAGAGAAGAAATTCCATCCCACAACAAAGTCGCGCCGATCAGAATAATTATGATCGTAATGACAGAGCGGTAAGTCTGGAAAAATCCTTTTTTATCACTTCGAAACTCCTTCGCCAGTTCATCCATGTGGAGCAGATATTTGTCTTCTACCATATAAAACTCTTCCGGACTCATGGTCTTTAAGTTATGCACATGGAAAAAGCTGTAAAACCATATGACCGGGAGTAAAAAAACCGGCCATCCCATGCCGAGCATGGAGATCAGTGCCACACTTCCCCAAAATAAAAGCATCAGGCTGACCCCCTGCTTCTCAAATCCCATATAGAGCTCTCCTGCTCCCGGAATCAAAGAAGCAATCCATGTTAAAAAT
>JAPFCT010000345.1 GCA_026169575.1 Faecalimonas sp. | reverse complement strand
TGTTTTAAAATTTCTTTCCCTGACAGAATCATTTCTGTACCTCCTCATAGCTGTTAAAAAATAACGTGTACTCTGTTTCCTGGCAGATCTTTTGCCTATAAGATGTGATAAGAGGGCTTTTCTTCTCCGTACAAACGATACAGAAGAAAGCTGCTCAGAAATATACCGGCAGCACAGAGTCCTGAGAAAATGATCATAAACGGAACGCAGATCTGCCCAAACAGCTGCAGCGGCTGGTCACTGTAATCCCACACATGCAGCCCAAGCCATTTATTTACGATCACTCCCGTAAAAAATTCTGCTGCCGTCACAAAGATCACACAGCGGATGACCTGGCGCCACAGTGGGTCCATCCAGTGCACCTGCCTGCCCTGCCATGCAATAAAGCAAAAGCAGACTCCCCCAAGTATAAACATAGACCAGTGGGAAAATCCTCTGAAGAAGACCTCAAATCCATAATACAGCGTGCCTCCAAGCGCCCACAGAAACAGATATTCACTTACTTTTTTCACTTTTCTCTCTCCCGTCCATACAAGTTTCTTCTGATCTCTAGTGTGGACAAAATCAAGAAAAATATGACATCACAAAAGGAACCCATTATACACGGGTTCCAATATAATAAAATCCTTTGCATGCATCCAGTCTCACGGACACGATCTTTCCGATCAGTTCCTTTTCTCCAGGGAAATGCACCAGTATATTGTTGCTGAGCCTTCCGGTCACAAGTGCCGGATCGTGGTCATTGACCGACTCCACAAGCACTGGCTGTGTCGTTCCTTCATGTACGCTGCATACTTCTGCCGAGATGCTCTGTACTTCCTTCAGCAATCTGTCAAAGCGGTCTTTGACAACATCCTCCGGAATCTGGTCTTCCATTGCCGCAGCAGGTGTTCCTGTACGCTTTGAATAGATAAAGGTAAACGCGCTGTCATAGCGTACCTGCTTTACCACATCCATCGTCTCCAGAAAATCTTCCTCTGTCTCCCCTGGAAATCCGACGATAATATCTGTCGTCAGTGAAATATCAGGAACGGCCTCTTTGATCTTTCGCACAAGTTCCAGATACTGTTCTTTGGTGTAGCGTCTGTTCATCTTCTTTAAAATCTCTGTACTTCCCGACTGTACCGGCAGATGCAGGTGTTTGCAGATCTTTCTGGAATGCTTCATCACCTCGATCAGTTCATCAGAGAGATCCTTCGGATGCGATGTCATAAACCGGATCCGTTCCAGCCCATCGATTTTCTCGATCTCTGTGAGAAGCTGCGCAAATGTCATCGGATGTTCCAGTGTTTTTCCGTAAGAATTTACATTCTGGCCAAGCAGCATCACTTCCACGACACCATCTGCCACAAGGCTTTTGATCTCCCGGATGATGTCTTCCGGATTTCTGCTCCGCTCACGCCCCCGCACATACGGTACGATGCAGTAACTGCAGAAATTATTACAGCCAAACATAATATTTACACCGGATTTAAAAGAAAACTTCCGTTCACTTGGAAGATCTTCCACGATCTTATCCGTATCTTTCCAGATATCAATGACCATCCGCTCAGATTCCAGACGTGTCACGATCAGCTCTGCAAATTTATAAATATTGTGCGTTCCGAAGATCAGATCCACGAACCGGTAGCTTTTTTTAATCTTCTCTACTACTTCCGGCTCCTGCATCATACAGCCGCAAAGCCCGATCAGCATATGCGGCTTTTTCTTTTTCACGCGATTCAGCTGTCCAAGCCTTCCATATACACGCATATTGGCATTTTCACGCACGGTGCATGTATTATAGATCACAAAGTCCGCTTCTTCCTCATTCGTCTCTTCCTGATACCCGATCTGTTCCAGCACACCGAGAAGTTTTTCGGAGTCTCTGGCATTCATCTGGCAGCCAAATGTTGTGGTACACGCCGTCAGGGGACGTCCCAGTTTTTCAGACTGTTCTTTCACAAGTTCGCGTGCTTTTTTCATAAACCAGTACTGGCGCATCGGTTCTTGTTCCGGCGCCGGCTGACTTAAATCCATCTGTGCAAGAATCTCTTCGATTTCCTGATTCTTATTTCGATTGTGTTCTGTCATAATGTCTTCCTTTCCTCTGTAAAATAGCGGGCAGAAACTGTATGCATTCTGCCAGAAGAGATCTCACAGTGCCTGCCCGCTTCGTACGAACCTATATTATAATCGAATTTTTTTCCTTTTTCAAGAAAAAGCTGCCCGCTGCCGCGCGCTACTTCCTTTCTGCTTTTTGCGGATGATGGCCGTATTTGCTGACACGCGCGTCTGTGATCACACCCTTCCAGTTCATTCCATAAGCAAAATCGTAGATATGCCCCTCGCTGTCTTGGTGACACTCCATATCAAACGGGACATCTTCGTTCTGCTCTTCTACGGTCCGCATATCTGCTGGAATCTGCATCGGCAACAGTCCTTCTGGCTCAAAGTTCCCACTGAGTACCTCCAGCAGCGCATTGGACAGATCTCCAAACATTGCAACAACAGCATCTGCTGCCGGTTCAAACTCCTTCATAACGATCGGACCAAGCATTTTCACACAGACGATCACCGGTTTTTCTCCCATCACTTCTCTTGTGTGCAGGACAAGGTCAAGATCCTCCTCATTGTTCACACGCACTGTCTTTCCACGGTAAGTTCTGTCCGGAAACTCATCATTTGGATCCTGGGCAATGCTGTGTTCCCTTGCGTAAACTGCAGTATATGGACGATATTGCAGACTGATCGGGAGATATCCGTTTCCGCCTGCTTCCTTATCCCTGATATCATATCCTCCCGCGAGCCCAAACGCTGCACCGTCTGGCTGGCGAATGATACAAAGCGCTGCATCTGCCTCCTTTGGATCATCTGTCACTGTAAAATATTTTTCCAGCAGTTCTCTGGAAACCGGGCTTTTCCAGTGCTCCTCTATCTTCTGGTACATCCAGTCCACACTCTCCGGCCAGTGGAGCTTCGGAACGTATACTTTGATGCCCTTCTTTAGCGGAAGCACATGCGCTTTGTTCTTTAACATGACGATCGATTTTTTCTGTGCGGTAAATCCCTCTTCCATATATTCGGCGCAGCCGACAGTCTTTGCTGATACGTCCGGGTCTAAATATGGATTTTCAAATAATCCGACCTGGAATATATTTTTCAAAAGCCGGGCAGCAGACTGTTCAAAACGGTTCCGCATAAACGCCTCCCCATGTTCCCGCACACCGATCCGGTATGCTTCAAGAACCGGCTCTTTCTCATTTAATCCGCCGAACTGATCGACGCCGGCCATCAAAATACGGTAGCATCTTTCGCCTCTCGTCAGTTTTTCTGCACCCCAGCATTTTCCCCCATACATATTTTCCAGCGCAGCCGCATCTTCTGTGATCGACCAGTCGGTGCATACGACCTCATCGTAATGATAAGTGTCCCTCAAAAGACCGGTGATCAGATAGTTACTGTAGCTGGATCCTGCATTCTCGTAATTTCCTGCCTTTCCATAAACTGCCGTATAATATGGCATGACTGCGCTTGCCTTTGCTGTCTTTCCGTGAAGTTTAAAAGCTCCTTCGGTAAATGGAACAAGATGCTCCTCGAAATTATCTCCCGGATATACAGAGTATTTCCCGGAACCAAAATGGGCATCTCTTCCACCTTCCACTGCACCTCCGCCCGGCCAGTGTTTCACCATGGTATTGACACTTTCATAGCCCCATCCGCCGGCAATCTCCTTCTCTCCTTCTGATGTCTGGAATCCATCACAGTACGCACGCGCAAGATCTGCCCCAAGTTTGGAACTCTCCCCGATGCTTCCTGCAAACCGTTTCCAGCGAGGTTCCGTACAAAGATCGATCTGCGGAGACAGCGCCGTCGTAATTCCAAGTCCACGGTACTCTTTGGAGGCAATCTTTCCGAACTTTTCCATCAGCTTTGGATCAAAAGTAGCAGCCATCCCTAACGTCTCCGGCCAGTGGGAGATATCTCCTCCTGCTCCGGCATCAAATTCAAATGTGACCGTTGTCCCATGTCTTGGGTCAGAGCTGATCGCAACCGGGATCCCCCACGGCAGTTCTTCTGCCAGCGACTGAATATTGTTATTCCATTTTGCCGCATCTGCTGCTGACTGGACAGAGATGATCAGCAAATGCCGGATGAAATCTTCCGAAAGAAAGGTAATCTGCTGGTCTGAGATTGCCGAAACTGGAAGTCCGCTCTCCTGAATAGACTTCCCGTCATAAGTGACCTCCCCGAAATACGGCATGGAAAATCCCGGAATAAACTGGTGCTTACTGTACAGCATCAGCCCTGCGA
>JAPFCT010000278.1 GCA_026169575.1 Faecalimonas sp. | reverse complement strand
TCTCCATACAGCAGATAGACCTGCTTAAATTCTCCCGTCTTTAAGTCTTCATTTAAACTTTTCATAAATCTCTTCTGCCCTTTCCGCTTCCCTAAAATCTTTTTTCATCATATCACAGATCTTCCTGCCGCGTAAAGAGGACAGCATACCTGTTTTTTCTGCCCTTCCTCTTATTTCCACCCGGTCAGATACGCCTTCCCATCTTCCATAAAAAAACTGATCGCACCATGATCCTGGGTACTGTAGATTTTTGCCCCATATTTTTTCAGGCGCAGCAAGGTTTCCTTTCCCGGATGCCCGTAAGAATTATCGATTCCTGCCGAGATGACCGCATATTTCGGTCTGGTCTGCTCTAAGAACGGTTCAAAAGTTGAGTTCTTTGATCCATGATGCGCCACCTTCAAAAGCAGGATTTCCTCGGAAAAATCCTCCACCAGTTCCTCTTCTCCTTTTCCCTCCACATCTCCGGTAAAAAGCAGTTTCTGATTCTGGCATGTCAGCTTGAGTACAAGAGAACCTGCATTTCCAGGCTCCGCCTCGGAATCTTTTGCCGGCTGGATGCATTCCATAAGAACTTCTGAGTCCCCCACCACATCTCCTTTTTGCATCGCCGCAACCGCAGTCTGTCTGCGGTCTGCCTGCCGTGCCAGCTCCCACAGCGCATCATCCCACATACTCTTTTCCGGCAGCACAAGCGTGTCGATCCGGATTCCGTACGCCTGCCGGTCAAGCAGCTCTGCGATCCCGCTTAGATGATCCTGATCTCCGTGGGTAATAAAAACATAATCCAGCTTTCTTACCCCTTTTGACTTTAAAAAAGGCTCTATTCTGTACTTCCCAACTTCCTTCACATCCGTGCTGCCGCCATCGATCATGCAGGTCAGCCCGGACTCTGTCCGGATAAAGATTCCGTCACCCTGCCCCACATCCAGGAAGGTGACCTCCAGCGTTTTTTTCTGAAAATCCATATTTAAAAACAGCATAAGTCCAAAAATCAAAAAACAGCTGCCTGTTTTTTGCCTCCGGCTCCATCCCAACTCCTTCGGGATCTTTTGGGGCCGCTCATTTTTCTGTTCCCATTTCTTCTCTTCTGTCTTTCCCGCCTCTCTTCCGGCAGTCTTCTTTTTCATCTGTTTTCTTATGTACAGAACGAATCCAAGCAGGAGACTGTAATAAACAAATATCTGCCATAATTCTGGCTTCCCCGTCACGACCACTGCGCACGGAAGACGAAGCAGCATACGGCACAGCATCTCATACACTTCCAGCAAAACGCCACAGCTTTTCAGCAAAATCCCACCTGCCGGCATCCACAGAAAGGCAATGCACAGCCCCACAATCCCCGCGCCGAGGATCCAGCTCATCAGAGGAATCACAATCAGATTCAGAAAAACTGCATACGGCGATATTTCATAGTAAAAAAAACTTGTGAGCGGATAGAGAAAAACCGTAACCGCCACACTGCCGCACAGTGCCTGCAGCAGCTTCCGCTTTCCCGCAAAGAGTTCCTGGAGCGCCGGGCAGAGAAGTATGATCCCGAGGATCGCCCCAAACGACAACAAAAATCCTGCATCGGTCAGATATTCCGGATTTTCTGCCGCGACCCATGCCGCTGCCACAGAAAGTGCGGTAGGAAGGTCGTACACTCTCCCTGCCGCCTCCGCTCCAAGCCGCAGAGCAAACATGAGCAGCGCCCGCTGCGTCGATACACTCATACCTGTCATACATGCATATGTGCCCAGCACAGTCACACTGATCACCCCGGCAGATAAAAACGAACAGCCGCCTTTCCGCAAAAGTCCATAGAATGCATTTCCGATCAGCGCGAGATGCAGGCCCGAGATGGCAAGCAGATGACTGATCCCGCTTTTCTGATACAGTTCTTTTACTTCCGGATCCATCCCTGCCTTTTCTCCCAGCAGCATCGCTGCGAGCATCCCTCCGTTTTTCTCTCCCAGAACGGTTTTTAATATCTCCTTACTTTTCTCCCGGATCTGAAACAGGCATTCGCCCGCTGAAATTTGCGCATGCCTTGTGACAAGAAGCTTTCTGGCCCACAGAAATCCTTTGATCTGTCTCTTCCGGTAATAGGCTCTCTGATCAAAATTTCCCGGATTTCTCGCCTCCTCAAACGCTTTTCCCTCACCCTGGATCCAGATACGGTCTCCGATTTTTATGTCGCAGAAAGAATCATCATACACTACGATCCGTTCTTTCTCTGTGCGCTTTTGCACGCACTTTCCCGTTTCCGGCTGTCTCTTTTCTTTTATTTTCTGTTGTTTGGATTGATGTTGTCTGAACTGACTTTGAAGATTTCCAACGGTTAAGATCTGTTGTTTTGCTGTGATTGATTTTTGAAGGACCGTTCCCTCTAACTGAACCATTCTCTGATCCATCGGCGGGGAAGAAGCAGAAGCCTCTGTTTCTTCCTCCACAATGAAAATAGACGCTGCCATCAGAAGCAGTATGCAGACACACAAAAGACAAAGCGGTCTTTTCCTCACTGCTTTTCTCCTTTCTTCCCATCAGACGCAAGGTCAAACGGCTGTTCCAGCGGAATCCCTTTATAGTTCTGATCGTCTTTTCCATTGATCAGGATC
>JAPFCT010000365.1 GCA_026169575.1 Faecalimonas sp. | reverse complement strand
CACGACAAACGCATGAGTAAATAAATTGTGAACAAATCTCCTTTTTCTGGTATGATAAAAAGAAAAGGGGATTTTGTCATGAATGAATTGTTAGAATGGCTGAATTATATTGAGGATAACCGTCAGCAGGCGAAAGTACGGCATAAATTGAAAGATATTATTGTGATTGTGTTGTTTGCTACGCTCGCAAATGTAGATGACTGGGTGGAAATGGAATACTTTGCCCATTATCATAAGACATACCTGAAAAAATATATAGAGTTAAAAAATGGTGTTCCATCTCATGATACGCTCTGCCGTGTTTTTGGAATGCTGTCACCGGAAGTATTGCAGCAGTTGTATGGCAAATGGCAGGAATTACTGAATAAAAATGAAGGGGAAGCGCTCCGTAAGCTGATCTGTATAGACGGGAAGACAATGCGTGCCAATAAAAGAAAAGATGGAAAGCCCAACCATATCGTAACAGCCTGGAGCCGCGAGGATGGCTTTAGTCTTGGCCAAAAGGTAGTGAATACCAAAAGCAATGAAATAACAGCGATACCAGAATTGCTGGAGAAGATTCGTATCAAAGGCCAGGTGGTGACGATAGATGCCATGGGAACCCAGACTGTTATAGCAGAGAAGATCCGTTCCAAACGAGGAGACTATGTATTGGCATTAAAGGAAAACCAAAGGACGCTGTATGAAGATGTGAGTATTTTCATGAATGACGCTATGATAAAAGAAAAACTGCGTAAGCAGGGAAATTACAAAAAGACAATAGAAAAAGCCCACAGTCAGATAGAAATCCGGGAATATTACCAGACAGAAGAAATCGGATGGCTGTCGCAGAGAAAAGAGTGGAAAGGGCTGAAAAGTGTTGGTATGGAAGAGAAAACGCTTATGAAAGGCGGTCTGGAGATCAAAGAATTTCGGTATTACATCAGCAGTTTAAAAGAAGATATAGAGTTATTCAGCCGGGCAGTGAGGGGGCACTGGAGTGTAGAAAGTATGCACTGGCAGCTGGATGTAACCTTTAAGGAAGATGCAAATACAACATTGGATAAACAGGCAGCAGAAAACCTGAATATCATACGAAAGTGGAGCCTGAGCATACTGAAAATGGTGGAACTATTCCGTCCGAATTTATCCATAAGAAAGAAACGATTTGTGATTAGCATGAATCCGGCTGAGTTTTTAGAACAGGTTTTGAATTTTTAAAAACGAGAAATCGAGGAAAAGCAAGAATAAAACAATTCATGCGTATGTCGTGT
>JAPFCT010000300.1 GCA_026169575.1 Faecalimonas sp. | reverse complement strand
GTCATGTGTCAGTTCATCAAATTTTGCTCTTGTCAGGTTCATATCAAAGTGTTTTGGACCTTCTGCATTTGCAGTGATGAATGGCAGGTTAATGTTTGTTGTTGTTGCGGAAGAAAGTTCTTTTTTCGCTTTCTCTGCTGCTTCTTTTAATCTCTGAAGTGCCATCTTATCTGTAGATAAGTCGATTCCTTCTGCACGTTTGAATTCTGCTAACATGTAATCTGTGATCTTCTGGTCAAAGTCATCTCCACCAAGTTTGTTATCACCTGCTGTTGATAATACTTCGATAACTCCGTCACCAATCTCGATGATAGATACGTCGAAAGTACCTCCACCTAAATCGTATACCATGATCTTCTGTTCTTTCTCATTGTCAAGTCCGTAAGCAAGCGCTGCTGCTGTCGGCTCGTTGATGATACGTTTTACATCAAGACCAGCGATCTTCCCTGCATCTTTTGTTGCCTGCCGCTGAGCATCGTTGAAGTAAGCCGGAACTGTGATAACAGCTTCTGTTACTTTCTCTCCCAGATATCCTTCTGCGTCTGCTTTCAGTTTCTGAAGTACCATTGCAGAAATTTCCTGCGGAGAATATTTCTTATCATCGATCGTCACTCTGTAATCTGTACCCATATGTCTCTTGATAGAAGAGATTGTCTTGTCAGCATTTGTAACTGCCTGACGTTTTGCAGGTTCTCCTACGAGACGTTCTCCTGTCTTTGTAAAAGCAACAACCGATGGTGTTGTTCTCGCTCCTTCTGTATTTGCGATGACTGTCGGCTGTCCACCTTCCATAACAGCTACACAGCTATTTGTTGTTCCTAAGTCAATTCCAATGATTTTTCCCATGATGAAATCCTCCTATATTTTATACTAAGTTTACTTACTCTATCTATTGTTGATAAAATTCAAAACGCTTTATGCATTTTAAATGAATTTTTAATTTGCTACCTTTACCATACTGTGTCTCACTACCGTGTCTCTGTATGTGTAACCTTTCTGGAATTCTTCTACAACGATATTCTCTCCGACTTCTTCATCTTCCACATGCATCACTGCATTGTGGAAATCCGGATCAAACTCATTTCCGACCGCCTCGATCGCTTTCACTCCGACAGACTCCAGTGTTGTCATGATCTGTTTGTAGATCATCTCCATCCCGGCAACGAAAGAATCTTCTTTCTGTTCTTCTGTGACTGCTCCGAGTCCTCTCTCAAAATTGTCCACAACCGGAAGAATCTTCTCGATGATATCCTTTGCTCCGATCTCGTACATCGCTGATTTTTCTTTGTCTGTACGCTTGCGGAAGTTATCAAACTCTGCCATCTGCCGTGTGAGCTTATCTTTCAATTCCTCAATCTGCTCATCCTTCTTATCTTTTTTCGGCTTTCTTTTAAACAGCCCTTTTGCTCCTTTCTCGGAACTTTCTTCTGCTGTCTCTTCTGAAGCTTCCTCTGCCGGCGCTTCGCTGTCAACTTCTTCCCCTGCAGTTTCTTCTGCAGCTGCATCTGTATCTTCTGTCACTTCTTCCTGAACGGTATCTTGTTCTTCTGCCGCTTTCTTTGCTTCCTCTACCATCTCTTCCTGCGTCATTTTCTTATCCAATGGTCGTACCACCTTTCTTATGATTTTTTATGAAATATCGCATCCAGTTCTACCATCAACGTCTTTAATGTCTTCATGACATTCTCATAATCCATCCGCTTCGGTCCAATGATTCCGACTGTTCCCTGCATGCCCTGCCCAAGCTCGTAAGTCGCTGTCACAACACTGCAGTCCTTCATCGTCTGTACCGGTGTCTCACTTCCGATATAGACTTGAATCCCCTTGTTCTCATCACTTGCCAGCGTCTGTGTCACAAGCTCTGCCAGCTGCTGTTTTTCTTCAAAAGCACTGATGATCTCCTGCGCACTCTGCTTGTCACTCAGCTCCGGATATTTGAAAATGTTCGTTGCTCCGCTTGTGTAAATCTCAAGGTCATTAT
>JAPFCT010000136.1 GCA_026169575.1 Faecalimonas sp. | reverse complement strand
TTTTTGATGTGGGAATTGCGGAGGAACATGCGGTGACATTTGCCGCAGGGCTTGCGGCGGCAGGGCTAAAGCCGGTTGTCGCGATTTATTCTTCCTTTTTGCAGCGCGCCTACGATCAGCTGATCCATGATGTGTGTCTGCAGAACCTTCCAGTTGTATTTGCCATCGACCGGGCAGGGCTTGTAGGAAGTGACGGGGAGACGCATCAGGGTCTGTTCGATCTTTCCTTTTTATCCACGATACCGAATATGACGGTAATGTCCCCGAAAAATAAATGGGAACTTGCGGATATGCTCCGTTTTGCCATTCAGTATCCGGGTCCGGTCGCAGTGCGTTATCCGAGAGGAACTGCATATACGGGTCTGGAAGCATTTCGGGCACCGATCGAGTACGGAAAGAGCGAAGTGATAAGGAAAGGATCCGGGGTTGCGATCTTCAGTGTCGGACATATGATGGAGACTGCCTTGCAGGTCTGTGATGCTCTGAAGACGCACGGGATCGACAGCACGCTGGTCAACAGCCGTTTCATTAAGCCGGTCGATGAGGAACTCCTAAAGGAACTTTCCGCATCGCACACCCTCTATGTGACGATCGAAGAGAATGTGCTGACCGGAGGGTATGGCGCACAGGTACTTGCCTGTATAGAAAAGGAACGGCTTTCTGTACGGACAGAGTCGTTCGGGATCCTGGACGAGTATGTGGAGCATGGAAGTGTAGACGTATTAAGAAAAGAAGTCATGCTGGATGCAGATACGGTCACAGCGCGGATCTTGTCGGTATACCAGGGTGGACAGCAGGAGTAGAATCAATGAAAGAACGTTTAGATGTATTACTTGTAAAGAGAAATCTTGCAGAATCAAGGGAGAAAGCAAAGGCGATCATCATGTCTGGAAATGTGTTTGTGGAAGGACAGAGGGAAGACAAGGCGGGAACGACCTTTTCGGATGAGGTTCAGATCGAGATCAAAGGACACACGATGCCATATGTCAGCCGCGGCGGTTTAAAGCTTGAGAAAGCGATCGCTAATTTTGACGTGGATCTGGAAGGAAAAGTCTGCACAGATGTAGGTTCTTCCACGGGAGGCTTCACAGACTGTATGCTTCAGAACGGGGCAAGAAAAGTATTTGCGATTGACGTAGGGAGAGGACAGCTCGCATGGAAGCTTCGGCAGGATGAGCGGGTAGTCTGTATGGAAAAGACGAATATCCGCTATGTGACACCGGAAGATCTCGGGGAACCGATCGATTTTTCTTCAATCGATGTGTCCTTTATTTCACTGACGAAAGTACTGGAGCCGATCCGCAATTATTTAAAGCCGGACGGAGAGATCGTTGCACTGATCAAGCCGCAGTTTGAAGCGGGAAG
>JAPFCT010000098.1 GCA_026169575.1 Faecalimonas sp. | reverse complement strand
GGATACTCTGCGATACATTCCTGCAACGGGCAGA
This sequence comes from Faecalimonas sp., assembly GCA_026169575.1. The sequence goes on along the minus strand of JAPFCT010000098.1, from coordinate 4,020 downwards.
TTCCGTCTGATAGTATGTACTCATAAATCGGAATATCCAGCACTTCTGAATGGAGATATCCAATCACAGAAAGCTTCTCCTCCTGCACAAATTTGTTAAGTTCTTTTCGAAAAAATGTGATCACACACTTTTCCGGCAATGTCCTCTCTAAAAAATCTGTCGGATGAATGATCGGTTTTCTGCTGGTATCAAATTCACAAATCGGATATAAATGTCTTGTAAGCATTTTCTACACCTTTCCTTTATAAATATCTTTTTCTGTTCTTCTCTATCGATATATATAAGCGCCGTCAACTTAATATGTGGTCTCCTCAAAATAAAATCATTCTTTTCTGCACAAACAAAATGGATGGCCGGCAGGATCAAACATTGTCACAAAATCGTCCCCGCCAAATTGTTCTTTTGACTTTACCGCCCCTAATGTTTCTGCCTTCTGAACCATTTCTGCAACATCATCGACCTGAAAATCAAAGTGCATCTGTTTCTGCTGCTTTTGCCCCTCTTCTGGCCAAACTGGCGGTAAATATCCCTCTTCTTCTATGAATAAGAACACAATTCCCGTAGAACTTCGTACAGCTGGTCTTGCGAACATTTCACACATTTCCCATCCCAGTAATTCTCCATAAAATTTCTGCAGCTTTTTTTCATCATCGCAGTCCACCATAACGTTTCCTAAAATCACTTCATTTTTCATAGTCTGCCTCCATCTTTTCATAGTCTTTTTTAGTAATATTCTTCTTTATTTCCTTGTCTGCAACGAATCATTCTCCCCGATGTCTCTCCACCCACACTCCAAAGTCCTCGATCACCGCTTCTTTTGGATCTCTTTCATACCAGTTTTCTGTATATGGGTTCATTCCCATCGGCACACCCTGATATTGCAATATCTGTTCCAACTGTGCAAATGCAGCTTCCACTTTTTTCCGCTCTTTTCTGATCTTCGCTTCGTCCTGCTCTTCTAAAAGTCCCGTAAAATATCCAAGCCACTTTCCGACTGCATCGCGCAGGGCGCCTGTCGACTGCACGTAAAGCGCCTCCCCTTTGGCTACGAGATACTGATTTTCCTCTTTTTCTTTTGGATGGATCTTCAGCTTTTCAAATTCTTTCAGCTTCGCCTCTTTTTCCGCTTCTGTCATTGAATTCTCTTCCTTTTGAAAGATTATCTTCCGCATCTGACCGATCTCCGGTGTATATAACTGTACTTCCAGCAGACCGTTGATATCGTAAGTAAACCGGATATCAACATAGACTTCCCCTTCCTTCTTCGGAGGAACATGAAGTTTGATCTGTCCGAGAGACAGGTTGTCATCTGCATAGTAGCTTTCCCCCTGGTAGACATTGACGGAAACCTCTGTCTGATTGTCATGGGAAGTGTAGTACCGCTTTTCTCTGCTGGCAGGAAGGGAAGTATTCCGCTCAATCAGTACACTCATCACATCCCGGTCACTGCCATCGGGATTTCGGATAGCTACTCCGAGCGAAAACGGACAGATATCTGTCAGAAGCATATCTTTGATCGCATCATCCCGCTCTTTGATCCCGACGACAACGCCAAGCCCCCGCGCGATCATCCGGTCCGGATCGCGTGTCTCAATCTTTCTTCCTTCCAGAATGTAGCTTAAATACTGCTTTACAATCTCCATCTTGCAGGAACCGCCCACAAGAACAACCTCTGTCAGTTCATTCGGTGAAATATTTCCATCCATAAGAACACGCTTCACCGGCTTTTCCATCCTTCGGAAAATCTCTGCTGCGATATGTACCACATCCTGCCTGCTCAGACTCAGATCCCATGACTGCTCCTCGTATCTTACCCGCATCACGGCATCTGTCGCAGTTGTCAGTTCTATCTTACATCGCTCCGCCGCTTTTAGGATCACGGATTTTAACTTTTCATTCAATGAATCCCACAACAGATTCTGTTTCTCGCAGAAATATCTTGCGATCACATTGTCAAAATCGCTTCCGCCGAGATGATTGTCCCCGCTGGCTGCCTCAATCTGAACAACATTGTCAAAACTTTCCACAAGAGAGACGTCCAAAGTCCCTCCACCAAAATCAAAAACAAGGATCGTCGCGTCTTCCTGCTGCTCCATATTCTGGCAGGCAAGCGCTGCCGCAGACGGCTCATTGATGATCCGCTTTACCACAAATCCCGCCAGCTCCCCTGCACGCTTTGTAGCTGCTCTCGCCTTATCGTGAAAATATGCCGGAACACTGATGACCGCCTCACCGACTTCTTCCTGCAAAAATGCTTCCGCATCTTCCTTGATCTTCTTTAGCAGAAATGCGGAAAGTTCTTCCGGGCGAAACATCTGGCCGCCCAGACAAAACTGCCTGTCTGTCCCCATATACCGCTTAAATACGCTCGCAGTCTGATCAGGATGTGCGATCATCCGCTCCTTTGCCGTCTTTCCTACATAAATCTGGTCTCCATCCACGCTCACAAAGCTCGGTGTCAGATATTCTCCGCTGCTATCCGGAATCAGTACGCTCTCTCCATTCTGCCACACGGCTGCCAGACAGTTCGTTGTCCCCAGGTCAATTCCGATCGTTCTCATTTGTCTCCACCCTTTCTCTCACAGACTTCTTCTATCAGTTGATAAGCCTCTTCTTTTTGTGCTTCCGCTCCCGTCACGATGATTCCTTCCAGTGCAGAAACCTTTCCTTTTTTATAAAGCATCGTGACCGGCATCTGCTCTTCCGGAAGGTACAATGCCACTTCCAGCTCTGTGTCATATTTTTCTTCCATCTGCTGAAACGCTGCCTCATACCGGGCAAATTCCTCTGTCCTTGTCGTCATCACATCCGCATAGTCCTTCGACATTGTCCCCACAGGATCCTTCAGACAGACCACAAAATAGTCATTGGAGTATCTTGTATTCTGATTTTCCCCGGTAAACGCTTCCATCACCTGATCGCTTCCCGGCTTCGTCAGACGGTACTGTTTCTCCTGCTTCCAGAAACTTTCCAGATCCTGCTCAAACTTTGTGTGATATCCAGTCTGTCCCAGCCACGGCACCTGCAGTTTCCCATAGGTACTGTTGATTTCTGCCACTTCTGTTTTTACAAATCCTTCCCCGCTCCCGGTGATTGCCGCAGCTTCCGCCTGCATGGCTGCTTCCACCGCTTCTTTCTGCAAGTTATCAAAGTATTTCTCCCCATTTTCATCCTTCCATAGCCATGCAAACGATTCCTCGTTCCCTTTCTTTCGCAGTTCTACACCCATGTAAGTATGATCCCATCCTGGAACCGAAGAAACATAGACATGATATTCCGGAACGCTAACTTCCGTACCCGCATATTTTTCCGTGAGATACGTTAACAGCGACTGCTCCCCGTCCTTCTCCAGTTCCTCTTTTGCGAGCTGAAGGTCACGTTCGGCAGACTTTGTATCCTCGATCAGCTTATCCGCCGCATCCATCGTTTCTGCCAGTTCTTCTCTCTGCTGATCCCATGTCTCACTGTCCTCCCTCGTTCTTGGAAAAATCAGGAATGCAAGCAGGCCAAACACTGCCACCAGCAGATAGATCATTTTTCGGATATTTCCGATGTGCTTCTGAGGTTTCTTTTTCTCTGTCGGAGGAACCTCCCTTGCCGCTTCCAGTGCACGCGCAACTCTGTTCAGCGTCTGATCCAGATACTCCAGATGTTCCGGAATATACCCGGAGGACTGCAGTTTTTCCTCCAGCTCTTGTCTGGTCAGCGCGATCTGCCGGCAAATAATGTGAAACGACTTTTCAGAAACGTTCCGCTCAGTAAAAATCCCTCCGCAAAGTTCCCATAACACTGGCTGAAATTGATTTTCCCGGAAAACTGCAGACTGGAAAAATACATGCCACAACATTGCTTCCTGCTCCGGCGCTTCTCTTAATGGTTCCAAAAAGGTCAAAAGCTCCTGCAAGATGCGGTCCTGCTCTTCTTTCTGAACTTTCTCCCTGTTTGAAAGAATCTGCTCAAAATCAAAAGCCGTTTCCTCTTTTTCGATGTCCTTTGACTTCTCCAGAGGAACCTCTTCCG
>JAPFCT010000202.1 GCA_026169575.1 Faecalimonas sp. | reverse complement strand
CTTTTGCAGAGTATGGTAAAAATGTCAAGGTTGGAAACCGGGATTCTCCAGATACGGAAAGAGAGAGGGAATCTCTATCAGACACTGACGGCAGCGGTCAGCCAGATCGTTCCCGCAGCAGCGCAAAAAGAAATTGAAGTGTATGTAAAATGTGAGGAACATCAGCCGCTGGATTATGATAAAAAATGGACGGAAGAAGCGATTTTTAATGTGCTGGATAATGCAGTGAAATATACAGACAGAGGGGGAAAGATCTGCGTGACGGTAACCCGCCAGGAGATCTTTACAAAAATCAGTGTGCAGGATAATGGAAAAGGCATCCAATTGGAACGGCAGGCAGAAATTTTTACGCGATTTTACCGGGAACCGGAAGTGCACGCACAGAACGGTGTGGGGATCGGATTGTATCTGACACGCAGGATACTGGAATTGCAGAATGGGTATATCGAAGTGCACTCTGAGATTGGAAAAGGATCCGAATTTTGCATGTATCTTCCAAATTGAAAAAATCACAATTTTGTGACAATGTTAGATTGTGACAGGATTGTGATTTTTCTTTGTTAAGATAAAGCTGTGTTCGAAAAGATATATTCGGATAGATATCTATGAAGTGCTTGGATGAGGAGGAAAGCAGATGGAGAATTATATTGTGGAAACAAGGAATCTGAAAAAATATTATCAGCAGGGAGCAAATACAGTAAAGGCTCTGGACGGAGTGGATTTTCGGGTGAAGGCAGAAGAATTTGTGGCGATCATCGGAAAATCCGGAAGCGGGAAAAGCACGCTGCTGCATATGATCGGCGGGCTGGATGTGCCTACCAGTGGGAGTGTGTTTGTAGGAGGCAAAAATCTGGCAGGACTTACAAAAGAGCAGCTTGCGATATTCCGCCGCCGGAAAATCGGATTTGTATTTCAAAGTTATAATCTGGTGCAGGATCTGAACGTATATGAAAACATCATACTTCCGGTGGAACTGGACGGAAAGCGGGTGGATCAGGAATTTGTACAAGAGATTCTGGAATTGCTTCAGCTGGAGGAAAAGCGGGAGGCGCTTCCCGGCACACTCTCCGGCGGACAGCAGCAGAGAGTGGCGATTGCAAGGGCATTGGTAAGTAAGCCTATGCTGATCCTTGCTGATGAACCGACCGGCAATCTGGACACAGCCACCGGTCATGATGTACTGGGTTTACTGAAAATCGTTGCAAAGCAGTTCCGGCAGACGATCGTTCTGATCACCCATGACAATGACATTGCGCAGATGGCGGACCGGATCGTGCGGATTGAGGATGGAATGATCATGAGAGGAAGTGAGTTTCATGCTGAAGAATAACAATCGGGCTGTTGTGAAACGGCTGGCAAAAAACAATTTGAAAAGCAACCCAAAACGCAGTGCGTCCATGATTCTGGCGGTCATGTTGTCTTCTTTTTTACTTTTTAGTGTTTTTACGGTGGGAGCCACCTATTTAGAATTGCAGAGACAGCAAAATATCCGTTTGAGCGGGGCAAAGTTTGATGCGATCATGTATGGAATCTCAGAAGAACAGAAAGAGATTTTAGAAACAAATCCAAACGTAGCGCGTTATAGTGTTGTAATGGTGATGGGCAGCGTTACGGAAACCGAGGCGGACAAGACACCGGGGGTCGGTCTGATGTATGCAGACGATATTTACTGGAAGGAAATGATGGCGCCGGCCAGAAAGTTTGTGAAAGGGCATTATCCGGTCAAAGAAAATGAAGTGATGGTAACGGAGGATGCTTTGAAAAAATGTGGATTTTCGGATAAAAAAATCGGAGATGAGATTACATTTGTGTATGAGAACGATCAAAAAGTAGAAGAGAAGACATTCCGGATTTCCGGCATTTGGGATGGATATGGAGATACAGATGTTTTTTATATGTCAAAAGCTTTTTGTGACACACAGAAACTGGATGCGGTATATTATGGCCGCTGTCATATTTCCTTTCATAAAAAATGGATGTCGGATCAGGCGCAGCAGGAGTTTATCGACAGCATGAACCTGGCCAAATCACAGCGCTTGTTTTATATATATGAATACGGAAATGCATTGGAAATCTTTCTGGGACTGGCAGGCATCGTTCTTGTCACAGTCCTGAGCGCCTATCTGCTGATCTACAATATCATGTATTTGTCTGTGGCCGGGAATATCCGGTATTACGGACTTTTGCAGACGGTTGGGATGACCGGGCGTCAGATCCGTCAGCTGATGCAGAGGCAGCTTCTCTGGATCGGCGGTATTGGAGTGGCTGCAGGGATACTGATCGGGGCAGGCATTTCTTTCTTTCTGGTTCCGGTTGTGGTGGAGACGTTAGTATCCGGAAAGAAGATAGGAACAGTGCAGGTGAGATTTCATCCGATGATCATTGTACTGACCGTGCTTCTGACCGGATGTACGGTCTGGTATGCAGGAAGAAAGCCGACCAAAACTGCAGTGGAAAGTTCGCCGGTGGAAGCGCTTGGGTATCGCGCTGTTTCCGGTGTGAGAAAGCGCCGCAAAACGCGAAAGGGAAGTCTGATTGTCCGGATGGCGCTGGAGCAGCTGACGCGGAATAAGAAAAAGACGATAGTGACGATGCTGTCACTTGCTGCCAGTCTTTCGGTATTTCTCTGTCTGATCACACTGCTGCACACGCAGTCGGCACGAGAGTATTCTTATAACTACATGGGACTGGATATGATTCTGAAAAATGACACGATCAGCAATATGGTCATAGATCAAGGAGCAGAAGGCGGGCAACAGATCCGGGAAGTGCATCCGATCTTAAGTGAAGAACTTTTGGAAGAAATCCGGCAGACAGACGGAGTAAAAGAAGTGCTTCCGACAATCACGGTTCCGACGATCGTTCCGTGGGAAAAGGAAGTGACAGATGTCTGGATGCGGGAATTTTACGAAACGTGGATGAATATCCCTTATGAGGATGATATCGGGGAGTATCAGCAGCATCCTGAAAATTTCGGTTCTTCTCTGGTAGGGATTACAGAGGAAGATTTCCGGGCGCTCAATGCGGAAATGGAACAGCCGGTGGATGAGGAGGCATTTTTAAGCGGCAAGACCTGCATTTTATACAGAAATGGTTTGTTCGGACTGGATGAAAAGAAACTGCGCGGAAAACAGATTTCCTGTGCGGAATATGTACATCCGGAACATACCAAGACGTTTGAGATTGCGGGGATGACAGATATCGGTGACTATGTATCGCTTCTTGGTCTTCCGCCTACGATGATTGTCATTGACGATGCGGTCAAAGCGTTTGCAGAAGAAGCAATCGTTTTCCGGGTGGGGATCCGTTATGAGGAGGAATATCAAGAGGAGACAGAACATGCGATTCTTTCGATTCTGAAAGAAAGCCCGGATGAAACTGACTTTTCCTGGGATTCGAAAATCGAGCAGGCAGAACATGTAAAGGAGGCGCAGGGACATATGATGGAAGTCGGGTTTGGAATTGTTCTGATACTCGGGATCATCGGAGTCATGAATTATATCAATACTTCTGTCGGAAATATGCAGAGCCGGCAGAAAGAACTCTCGATCATGGAAAGTGTGGGAATGACCGAACAGCAGGTGAAGAAAATGCTCGTGTGGGAAGGTGTTTTCTATACCGGGGGTGTGCTTGTTCTGACATTGACAGCGGGAGTCGGAATTACTTATTCCATCTATCAGACCATGAACTATATGGGTGCAGCATTCTGGTTTCCGGTGCTTCCGTTTCTCGGAGCAACGGTGGTTCTGCTTGCAATTTGTATGCTTGTGCCGGTTGCGGCATATCAGAAGATTGAAAAGAGCGGAAGTCTGGTAGAGCGGATTCGCGTATCTGTGGAATAAAGAGTATCCGAAATGTTTCAAGACTGTAACGTTTCTGTACCAGCATGGTAACTTTCTTTTGATAAAATATTCTTATCAAAGAAACAGGAGGAGAGAGCACATGCTGGAGGTTCAAAATCTGCATAAATCGTATGTGGTCGGAAAAGATACATACGAGGTGTTAAAAGGTGTCAATTTTACAATTCATAAAGGAGAGTTTGTTGCGGTCATGGGGCCGTCGGGAAGCGGAAAGACAACCTTATTAGACTGTATTTCCTGCTTTATCCCATATGAAAAAGGAAAGGTATTGTTAAACGGCAAAAAGCTGGCGCAGCTAAAAGAGGAGAAAATGGCAGAGATCCGCAATCAGGAGCTTGGATTTGTCTTTCAGGATTTCATGCTGTTAGATGGACTGACGGTTTTTGAAAATGTATGCATCCCGCAGGTGATTGAAGATGCGCCGTACGAAAAGATGGAGAAGAAGGCGAAGAAGCTGTTAAAGCTGTTTGGCATCTGGGAGATTGCGGACAAATATCCGGCGGAGATTTCCGGTGGACAGAAACAGCGGACTGCGGTAGCAAGGGCGCTGATGAATGATCCGCTTCTGATCCTTGCGGACGAGCCGACCGGAAATCTGGACAGCAGATCCAGTGAGGCGGTCATCGAGGCATTTCTTGCAGCACAGAAAAATCTGGATGCCACGATCTTCATGGTCACACATGACAGCTTTTCAGCAAGTTACTGTGACCGCGTGATCGTGATGAAAGATGGAAAAATTTATAAGGAACTGATCCGAACCGGAGACCGGAGGGCATTTTTAGATGAACTTCTGACAGAATTAAAAATCATTAATGGTGGTGACGGCGATGAAGATGAGTAGCAGCAGTATTTTCCTGAAACTTCGCAGATATAACAAGAAAAACTATAAGCAGTTGTTATTCTGTACCTTTTTTTCCATTTTTCTTGTGACGTCCTTTGTCTGTGTGCTGTACAGTCCGGTTGTGCAGGCAGGATTTCCGGAGGGCGGTGATTCACTGAAGATGATCATGATGATCTTCGCGCTGGCAGCGCTTGGATGTCTGATTTTCAATATTTATGCGGCAGGATTGTTTTTCCGGACAAAAAGCCGGGAAACCGGTGTGTTCCTCGCGCTTGGGATGACGAAGAAGCGGTTGAAAAAAGAACTGTACAAGGAACTTTGTCTGTCTCTGGGGAAAGGGATCGTATCCGGGATCGTACTTGGATCCGCAGCGGCAGTTGGGATTTTATGGATCCTGCTCCACACTTTCCTGAAGGATGTGCTGGAGCGGAGGATGCTTTCGGCTGCCGGACTCGGCATCAGCTTTTTCTTTGCCGCAGTGACAGTGATCACCTTATTCTTCATGGCGGCGCGCTATATGAGGCGGACAAATCTGATGGATATTTTAAATGAAGAAAAGAAAAATGAACCGCTTCAGCTTGTAACGAAAGGCTATGGGATCGCAGGGGGAATTCTTCTTCTCGCAGGTCTACTTCTTGGATATGCAGTGCCGCAGCTTACCGCCAATTTATTGAAATTTCGGATGCCGGCCATCTGGAATGCAGTCTATCTTGTAGCGGCAGTCGGAATCTATATGCTGTTTGTGTTTTTTATTGGGTATCACAAGAGAGGGAAGCATCCGCAGAAATACTATTATAACCTGATTTCCAACAGTATGATGAAATTTCAGGGAAGACAGACGGTCCGGAATATGTGCATTTTGGCATTTCTGACCGGTGCGGCGCTCTATGCAGGCTCCTATATCCCGGACAAGCTAGTGATGTTTCGCACAATGGCAGATACGCCGGTGGATTTTAATCTGATTTACCGGCAGACGGAGGGGCAGGAGATCCAGAAGGAAGATATCGAGGCAATGGCAGACGAATACGGAGTGACGATCACAGATTATCAGGAAGTTCTTCTTGCAGAACTTCAGACATCCGGAATCGAGAGAGACTGGACAGATGACGGGGAGATGATCGAAGATTATTATGAGACTTATGCCTATGGAGAATTTATCAGTGCATCTGCCTATGAGCACTATACCGGGACAAAAGTGGAGGTAGAACCGGGAACATTTGTACAGATCATCCTGCCGGAGCAGGCGGAGAACTTCTGGGAGAAATATACGGATATGGATCTTGTGACAAATCAGGAAACCGGGGCACAGCTGAAACTGAAATTTGCAAAGACAGTGGAAGACCGCATGTTTTACCGTGCAAATGTACACCGCTATATTTTAAATGACAGCGACTTTCAGACGATCACCGCACAGATGACAGAACAGCGCCAGATGAAACAGATTTTCTTTGATATAGAAGACAGTGAAAATGCGTATGCGTTTGCAATCGAGCTTCGGAAAGAGTATGTCAGACGGGCGGGCGAAGATATGGCGGTGCTGAATGCATATAATGAAGCCGAAGAGGATCGGGCAAAAACTGCCGGAGAGCCGTATTACTATCGGATGACAGAGCCGATGGATCCGGAAGATCCATATTTATACCATGACTGGAAATTCAATCCGGAGATGCAGCCGATCCAGATGAAAACTTATCTTCACGAGAGCGGGATTATGATCCTCACATTCCTTTATGTCTCCTGCATCTGCCTGGCAGCGATCGGAATCATCGCTTATACAAGAAGTGTTACGATCGGTGTGCAGAATCAGAAGATGTTTGACAATTTAAGAAAACTTGGCGCGAAAAACACTTATATCATGCGCTGTATCAAGAGTCAGCTTCGGAAAATCTTCGTACTTCCGACAACAATCGGACTGTTTCTGATCCTCTCATTTCTGATGATCATCTACATCGGAAATGATAAAAAAATTCAGAGTACGGAGTGGATGTCATTTGGATGTACTGTGGGATTTGCAGTTGTGATCTGCATTTACCAGCTGATCGTCTACCGGATGTCGCTGAAAAAGCTGAGAGAATTATTAAAATTATAAAGCAGTTAAAATGAGATATAATAAGGAAGAAAAAGATCCGGTCAGGGATGTATCTGCGGGATATGGCGGCAGATCCCTGACCGGATTTTTCTTGTCTGGAGAAGGGAAAGACGGTTCGAGAGATGTTGCTACAATATATGAAAAAGGTGCAAAAAAGAGTGACGGTTTATTTTGTGTATGGTATAATTTTTGATAAAGAAGCCGCGAATCTGGAAGCATGAAACGGAGATGAAATTTATGTGGTTTATATTTGCGCTACTATCAGCAATATTTGCATCACTGACCTCGATACTGGCTAAGATTGGTATTGATGGAGTAAATTCTAATCTTGCCACGGCTATAAGAACTGTTGTAGTGGTAATGATGGCATGGGGAATGGTATTTTTGACTCATACACAAAGTGGATTATCAGAAATCAGTCGAAAAAGCTGGGTATTTTTGATTTTGTCCGGATTGGCCACCGGAGCTTCCTGGTTATGCTATTACAGAGCATTACAGATGTTGAAAATGGGAAAACTTATGAAATAGACTATATTACATCTAGGGTATCAGAAACACTTCAACTAGAACGAGGAAGATGGTACGAGGTAGAAAGTGCCGGGGAACTTATAGTGAGACTGGTTAATATTCGTATCGAATAACAATTTTGTAAAAATGGTTGAATCAGGTAAAGATTGAAGGAGGAAGTTATGGCATTTGATTTTAAGAAAGAATACAAGGAATATTATATGCCAAAGAATAAGCCGCAGATTGTAGATGTGCCGAAAATGAATTATATTGCAGTGAGAGGGTCGGGAGATCCAAATGAAGAAAATGGGGCATATCAGCAGGCAATCAATATACTATATGCCGTGGCATATACTCTGAAAATGAGTTATAAAACAGAATATAAGATTGAGGGCTTTTTTGAATATGTAGTCCCGCCGCTGGAAGGCTTTTGGTGGCAGGATGATGCAGAGGGTGTAGATTATACGGATAAATCCAGTTTTCACTGGATTTCTGTCATCCGTTTGCCGGATTTTGTTTCTGAAGCAGATTTTGCCTGGGCAGTAGAGACAGCGGGTAAAAAGAAAAAAATCGATTGTTCCTCAGCAGAATTTCTGACGGTTGATGAAGGATTATGCGTTCAGATTATGCATCTGGGTTCTTTTGACAAGGAACCTGAAACAGTGGCGCTGATGGATGCGTATATAGCGCAAAATGGTTATGTTAATGACATGAATGAGAAGCGGCTGCATCATGAGATTTACATGTCAGATGCAAGAAAAGTTGCCCCGGAAAAGTGGAAAACAGTTATCCGGCATCCGATTAAAAAGGTGTGAGAAATTTTTTCTATTTTATAAAGTTTATTAGGAAGTTTATTTGATTTCAGAAGGCAGGAAAACGTACACACTGGTAAGAAAAGAAGAGAAGAAAAATCGAAAATATGAACATCTCTTTTATATACGAGAAAAGCCTCAATTAGTAGGTTATACAAAAAACAAAAATGAACGTGATTTTTTTGTTATCAATGATAAAAAATATTTTTGTCGTCCAGGAAATACAGATTTGGTTCGTCCTCTAAAAAATATTTGTGGACAATAGAGAATATAGAGCATCAATGTGTTGCAAAGATTGAAAAAATTCTAATAATTCAGTATATGTAATCGAAAAATTAGATTCGGAATTAGAACTTAAATGGGTTATTTTGGCGGTTATACACATGGACATGGCTGTATTTTCACGTGAGGGCAGAGGACCGGTTACGGCAGGATAAAATGAAATGCATTCCTATTTGAAACGGTTTTACCTCGTTATTTTCCTTAAGAATAAAAAGAAACGGTGGAGTGATAACTATGGGAGTTATAAAATCACTTTTTGAAATATTTATACAGACCATACCATATTTAGCTGTATTTGCTATCTTAGGATATGTCGCAAAACTTCAGCAAAAGAGAGCGAAAGAACGTGAGGAACAACAGAAAAAGGGAATAATTAGGACACATTATATAATAAAAACTGAAAAAATACTTACTACAATTTTTGTTATAGCTGTATTTCTGTTTGGGTGGGCTACGGTAGCAAGTGCTATTCAACAAGATGATTTATTTCCGCCACTCACTTTTAGTATCTTTTTTACGATTTCTTTCATTGGATCAGTGAATATGATGATGTGGAAACTCGAAGTGAACGGGGATGAAATTACATGGCGTTCAACTTTTGGGAGAAAGAGAACTTTTCGCTTTGAAGATATTACGCAATGTGAGAGAAAGAAAGGTTCTATATGTGTCTATGTCAAAGGACAAAAATTATTTACCATTGACAGTAATATCGACAAAGAAGAATTTATGGCAGATATAAAAAGGAGAAAAATACCTATAAAATCTTATTGGGTAAATAAGCATAAATGACAAAGAGATTATAGTTTATGTTTAGAATAAGAAGCATTAAAAATTTGAATTTGACGAGGCAGAAAAATGATTATATTGTATGAACCTCAGCTTGAGGATTTGTGGTTTAAGGAAAAAATGATGAGCGACGAGCAGACGATGTCCTACAATCATGCTTACGGAGGTACAATCTCATTTCCTAAAGAATACTGGATAAATTGGTATGGCAAGTGGATAAAAAATTACAATGGCAAATACTTTTATAGATATATTAAGGACAACGACACTTTTGTTGGTGAAGTAGCATATCATTTTGATGGAGAAAGGCAGATGACCATTGCTGATGTGATTATCTATGCCCCGTATCGTGGAAAAGGATATGGGCACGAAGCGTTATTACTCTTGTGTAAAGCAGCAAAGGAAGCAGGAATACACGAACTTTATGATGATATTGCTATTGACAATTCCTCTGTTACAGTATTTCTTAAATGTGGGTTTGAGGAAGTGATGCGAACTAGTGAGTATGTTTTAGTAAAAAAAGAATTGTGAAATAAAAAGGAAAACAGTAAAATTAAGTATAACTGCACAGTGTATGCAATGTTTATCGGGAGCCTTTTGCTGACAAAAATAATGATGGCATGGAGGAGTAAAGAAAAGTATTGAGAAAAAATATAGAGAGGAATTAGAATTTATATAATAAAGATGAGCATGGTTTGCGACTATGCTCATCTAAAATGCATTAGTACACTATGGCGTCATCAGCTGTAAATCCTCCAAGAGAATTTTCTTTTACCTGAATGCAGACATAAATCATATCAGAATTATTTGAGGCAAAGAATTGACGTTTGGCAGCAGGAGAGATTTTTAGCCAATCGCCGGCAACCGTTTCGATTTTTTCATTATCGATTATAACATATCCATTTCCGGAAAGGATTCCATAAATCTCCTCATTGTTTTTGTGCGAGTGAACAAATGGCACATTCGTTCCGGCAGGAAGTAGGTTCATACTGATTTCGG
>JAPFCT010000420.1 GCA_026169575.1 Faecalimonas sp. | reverse complement strand
TATGCGGATGTGGCGGAACTGGCAGACGCGCTAGACTTAGGATCTAGTGGGAGACCGTGCAGGTTCGATTCCTGTCATCCGCAGTATAGAAGTCGTGATTCTTGAAAAATCAAGGGTTGCGGCTTTATTTGTGTGTGCAATTATATTTTACAGGAATGAGAAATTGGAAAGTTAAAAGTAATCACGTCAATCCGGGGAGTGTTTTGGAATACATATAAAAAGGAAAATCTGTTGATTGGAAACTTCTAATCAGGATTGGTTCGTGTGTCTGATTATGATAGAATGCAGATATGAGGAAATACTATCAGAGCGAAAAGAAATTGTCATCGAAAGAGATGGCATGGATGTCGCCTGGAGAAATGAAGCCACAGAAGAATTTTCCACAGTGGAGGGAAATTTAGAGCTTGTCTAGACAGTGTAAAATAACATATAGGTCGTAAACTTTGAAAATTCAGATTTGAAAATTCAGGGATCACGACCTTTTTGTATAATTTTAGAAGCTTTTATCCACAGAGGGAAAAAGGAGGCTGCATTAAATTTCACCGGTGGAGTTTCTCTCGATCAGTTGTGCGTGCAGCAGTATCGTTCCGATGGATACGTTGTTTAAAATACTGTCCAGCGCATAGTAACCGCATTTGCCGAGCTCTGTCCGGTCCTGGCGGATCGTAGTGAGCGGAGGCGAAGTGTAGGCGCAGAGGGGCAGATCATCGAAACCGATGATGCTGATATCCTGAGGGATATGATAGCCAAGCTGCTGGCACTGCACCATGACTGCGTTGGCGATCAGGTCGTGGCTGCAGATAATTGCAGTCATTCCCATCTGGAGCAGGCGCGGCAGGTGCTTCTCGACGCATTGGGTAATGTAGTAAGAAGAACCTGCGTAGGTTGGCTCGGTGTGCAGGTCGTTTTGCTTCATGGCATGGAAAAATGCTTTGTGGCGAACCTGCATGATGTGAGAACCGAGGGCGCTGCTCAAATAGCCGATCTTTCTGTGACCGAGTTCCTTTAGGTGCGAAACAGCAAGTGTCATTCCTTCGTTGTTGTCGATTCCGATGGAAGCGATGAAGGGATTGGCGGGAATGTAGTTGTCATAGAGCACGGTTGGTGTGTGGCTCGTCTTAAAATCTTTCATCCAGGGATCTGCAAGGGAAAAACCGAGCACAAAGGCTCCGATGTAGTCGTTCTGGAGCATGAAGACGTCGTACGGCGTCTTTTTTCGTGTCTGTTCGTCCATGCGGATGACGTCGACGATGTATCCTGCCGGTTCTGCCATCTGCCGGAAGCCGATGATGAAGTCGTAGCCGAACTGGTGGGGCTCTTCGTATTCCATATTTTCGATGATGATACAAAATTTCTTCGCATCATTTTTCTGCCGCCGGAGTCTGGAGTATCCCATCTCAACGGCGGTGTCTAAAATTGTTTTTCGTAAAGTTTCGCTGATATCCGGTGCGTTGTTGATCGCTTTGGAGACGGTTCCTTTTGAAACACCCAGTTTATCGGCGATATCTTGTATTGTAGCCATAGGTCTGCCTTTCGATATTTCTAATGTTTCTGTTGATTTTCCTCGTAAAGATAAGAATATTATAGCGAATCTGATCCTAAAAAGCAATTATTTTGAATCGATTTGTTTCGTAAAGTTGGTTTCCTGAATGAGAAAAAGGGAGAAAATAAGGAGAATATCATAAAACACAATCAAAATGCACAAAAAGTATATTTGAAAACTGTAAAAAATAGAGAAAATAAGACATGATATTGACGTTTATAAATGTGTGAGGTATATTACAAGTAACGAAATAATACGAAACAAATAAATAAGACGAAGGTAAAAGGAGAATGGAACATGAAGAAGCGAGGAGTGGCGCTGATGCTGGCGGCAGTGATCGCAGCGATGGGAGTTTCCGGCTGCGGTGAAGGACCGGAGAAGGACAGTGAGGCAGGAAAAGCGGAAAAGGTGCGTCTGATGGTATGGTCTCCGTCAGAAGATCAGTCAAAAGAGAGCGGAGAATGGCTGCAGAAGACTTGTGAGGAGTTCGCAGAACTGCATCCGGAGTGGGACATTACATTTGTCTACGGGGTTGCGGATGAGGCGACGGCGGCGAGCCAGGTGGCGCAGGATCCTGAGGCGAGCGCGGATGTATTTATGTATGCGAATGATACGCTGACGACGATGACCGATGCAAATGCACTGGCAAAATTCGGTGGGAAATACCGGGATCAGATTGAGCAGACGAACTCGGAGGAAGTGCTGGCATCACTGATCAAGGATGACGCGCTTTACGGAGTACCGTTTACGACAAACACATGGTTTCTGTACTATGACAAGAGCGTTTTTTCAGAGGAGGATATTCAGAACCTTGATACGATGCTCAAAAAGGGCACAGTTGCATTTCCGTTGACAAACTCCTGGTACACACCGGCATTTTATATCGGAAATGGCTGTACTTTATTCGGAGACGGGACGGATGAGTCAAAAGGGGTAGATTTTGCAGGGGAGAAAGCGGTTGATGTGACAGGGTATCTTGTAGATCTTGCGGCAAATCCAAACTTTAAGATCGATGCGGACGGATCCGGGCTTGCAGGGCTCAGAGACGGAAGTATCTCCGCAATCTTCTCCGGCTCCTGGGATGCGAACGCAGTGCAGGAGGCGCTCGGGGAAAATATGGGAGCTGCGGCGCTTCCTTCCTTTACCTTAAATGGAGAAAAAAAGCAGATGATGTCTTATGCGGGATCGAAGGCAGTCGGGGTAAATCCATACAGCAAACATATGGTGGCCGCGGTGGAACTTGCAGTGTACCTCGGATCTGCCGAGGCGCAGATGACGCATTATGAACTGCAAAATGTGATCCCGTGCAACACGGACCTTCTGGCAGAGGAAAAAATCGCAGAAGATCCGCTTGTGTCGGCACAGAATGACACATTTAATAAGACTTCTATTCTGCAGCCGTTTGTGGCGAAGATGAACAACTGCTGGGTTCCGGTAGAAAATATGGGAAAAGGAATCCGGAATGGAAGTGTGACACACGAAAATGCCGCTGAGCAGACCGAGGCAATGAATGAAGCGATGAACAGCGATGGAATTTAGATGAGGTGAAGAGGGATGTTGAAATTCAAAAAGAAGGCAGGTCAGTTTTCGACACCATACACATGTATGCGGGCAGTCAGAGAGGGTGGAATCGAGACGAAGCTGTCGATGCTGCTGATGGGATTCGGAAATTTTGTACATAAACAGAAGATCAAAGGATTGTTATATCTGGCGGTGGAAGTGGCGTACATTGTATTTATGGCAGTCAATGGAATCGGATTTTTGCACATGCTTGGATCACTTGGAAGCGTTCCACAGAAAGAAGTGTGGGATGAGGCAAATCAGGTATACCGGTATACGCAGGGAGATCAGTCAGTGCTGATTTTGCTGTACGGAGTGGCGACCGTACTTCTGACGCTTGTGATGGTGTGGGCATGGAGAGGGGCGCTGCGCAGTGCATTTCAGGCAGAATGTCTTGATAAAGCAGGGCGCCATGTCAATACATTTGCGGAAGATCTGAAATCACTGCTGCATGAGAATCTGCACAGACTTCTGATGACACCGCCGATGATCTTTATTTTTGGACTGACGATCCTGCCTTTGATCTTTATGATCTGTATGGCATTTACAAATTACAGTAAGATTGGAAATCACCTGATGCTGTTTGACTGGGTGGGACTTGAGAACTTTAAGGCATTGTTTGATGCGAACAGTATTCTTGGAAGTACGTTCTGGTCCGTACTTGGATGGACACTTGTGTGGGCATTTTTTGCCACATTCAGCAACTATATTTTCGGAATGATCCTTGCAATCGTGATCAACCGGAAGGATACGAGGGCAAAAGGATTCTGGAGATTTTGCTTTGTACTCTCCTGCGCAGTGCCGATGTTCGTCTCCCTTCTGATCATGCGGACGATGCTCCAGCCAAACGGCGCAGTGAATGTGTTACTGAGAAACCTCGGGTGGATCGCGCAGGATGCAAGTCTTCCGTTTTTCACTGATCCAACCTGGGCAAGGGTGACCGTGATCGTGGTAAACATCTGGGTTGGTGTTCCTTATACACTGCTTCAGCTTACCGGGGTACTCCAGAATATTCCGGGGGAACTTTATGAGGCGGCAAAGGTAGACGGCGCAAATGCGGTTCAGACATTTTTCAAGATCACGCTTCCGTACATGCTCTATGTGACGACACCGTATCTGATCGTAACCTTTACGGGAAATGTCAATAACTTTAACATTATCTACTTATTGTCGGGAGGAGATCCGGTTACCGATCTGGCGTCTACGGCGGGAAAGACGGATCTGCTCGTGACATGGCTCTATAAGCTGACAGTCGATAAACAATATTATAATATCGGTGCGGTCATCGGTATTCTGACATTCATCATTCTGGCGGCCGGGGCGCTGCTCACGTACCGCAACAGCAAATCTTATAAGGAAGGAGAATTTTAAAGATGGCAGCACAAAAAATGTATTCGGCAAAAAAGAAGAGAAAAATCAACAATGTGATCGTGCATGTAAGCCTGGCAGTGCTGGCGGCGATCTGGGTATTTCCGATCGTCTGGGTTGTCCTTACGAGTTTCCGGGCGGAGAAAGGCTCTTATGTATCTACCTTTTTCCCGAAGGAATTTACGCTGGATAACTATATCCGGCTGTTTACCGACACGTCGATCTTAAATTTCCCGAAGATGTTCATGAACACGCTGATCATTGCGATCTTCTCCTGCATTCTGGCGACATTTTATACGCTGGCAGTTTCCTACTGTCTGTCCAGACTGAGATTTAAGCTGAGAAAGCCGTACATGAATATGGCGATGATCCTCGGATTGTTTCCGGGATTTATGTCGATGATTGCAGTATACTTTATTTTAAAAGCGATCGGACTGACAGAGGGAAATCTGATCCGTGTGGCGTTGATCTTGTGCTATTCCGGAGGCGCGGGACTTGGCTTCCAGATCGCAAAGGGATTTTTCGACACGATCCCATATGCGGTGGATGAGGCGGCGATCTTAGACGGGTGTACGAGATGGCAGGTGTTTCAGAAGATCACACTGCCGCTCAGCAAGCCGATCATCGTTTACACAGTACTCACTGCTTTTATGGCTCCGTGGCTCGATTTTATTTTTGCAAAGGTAATCTGCCGTGCAAACTCGGATCAGTACACGATTGCACTTGGACTTTGGAAAATGCTTGAGAAAGAGTATATCGACAGCTGGTATACCAGTTTTGCGGCGGGCGCAGTGCTGATCTCGATCCCGATTGCGATCTTGTTTTTGATCATGCAGCGGTATTATGTGGATGGCGTGTCCGGTGCGGTAAAAGGATAGCAGTGAGAGGCAGAAGCGGGGTGCGGAGATATCTGAAAAAGCAGAGCGCATATAAGAAGATGTGCCGGGGGAACAGAAAGAGGGTTTTGGTATGAAGAGAAGACAGGAATTCAAAAGGCTTTATCAGACTTCAGAATTTCACAGAAAATATCATTATAAAAAAAGAGATTTGGGTGCGCTATGCACGGAGGAAGGAACCTCCTTCCTTCTGTGGAGCCCGCTTGCGAAGGAAGTGAGACTGCAGCTCTATCATGATGGAGAGCAGGGAGAATGTTTTGAGGAGATTGCCATGCAGAAAGAAGCGCAGGGAGTCTGGGCGTACCGGACGAAGAAAGATTGGCATGGTATTTATTATACTTATAAAATTGTGCATGAGGAAGAGACCGTCACGGCGGGAGATCCTTATGCGAGAGCCTGCGGTGTCAATGGGATCCGCAGTATGGTCGTAGATTTAAAGCAGACGGATCCGGACGGATGGGAGGCGGATCAAAGACCGGAGGCAGGGATTGAAAATATTATCTATGAACTGCATGTGAAGGAATTTTCCTGGGACAGATCCGGAGGATTTTCGGAGGAGTACCGGGGAAAATACAAGGCATTTACAGAGGAACATACAACGCTGTATGGGGATGGTATCCATCCGACCGGGCTGGACTATCTGAAAGAACTAGGTGTGACACATATTCAGATCATGCCGGCATATGATTATGGTTCTGTGGATGAAGCGAAAGAAGAGGGATTTAATTGGGGATACGATCCGGAAAATTATAATGTGCCGGAAGGTTCTTATGCCACGGATGCCGCACATGGGGAAGTGCGTATCCGGGAGTTTAAGGAGATGGTGCAGTCGCTTCACAGAAACGGATTCCGGGTGATCATGGATGTTGTTTACAATCATATGTATGCATTGGACAACAATCTGAACAAGGCAGTTCCGTGGTATTATTTCCGCACGCAGGAAGATGGGACAGTATCCAACGGGTCTGCCTGCGGGAATGACGTGGCAAGCGAGCGGCCGATGTGTGCGGAATACATCCTCAATTCTGTGCTGTACTGGGCGGAGGAATATCACATCGACGGATTCCGGTTCGATCTGATGGGGCTTTTGGATGTGGATCTGATGAACCGCATCCGGAGAGCACTGGATGAGCGGTACGGAGAAGGAGAGATTCTTTTGTTCGGAGAACCGTGGGCCGCAGATCAGACCGCGATGGAAGGCGATGCGCTGCCTGCGCTGAAAGAAAATATCGGCAGACTGGACCGCGGAGTCGGTATGTTCTGCGATGACACGAGAGATGCGATCAAAGGGCATGTGTTTGAGGCGAAGATTCCGGGATTTGTAAACGGAGCGGAAGGTATGGAGCAGGAGATTTTTGAGAGTGTCCGGGCATGGTGTAAAGGAGGCGGAAGCGAAAAGGAAAAAGCGAAGGCAAAGGCGCCGTCCCAGGTGATTACTTATGTTTCTGCCCATGATAACTGGACGTTGTGGGATAAGCTTGGGAAGACGATTGCAGATGAGGAGGAACGGCTGCGCGTAAATAAGATGGCGGCGGCAATCTATATGACCTGCCAGGGAAATCTGTTTTTCCTCTCCGGGGAAGAATTTGCCCGGACAAAAGATGGACTGGAGAACACTTACAATGCACCGATCGAACTGAACCGGCTAGACTGGCAGCGGGCATATGCATACAGCGATCTGAGAAGGTATTACCAGGGACTGATCGCACTGCGGAAACAGCTTCCGGGACTTTGTGACAAGTCCGCGCAGGCGTGGAAAAGAATCTACGGCGAGTGGACAAAACCTGGAGTTGTCGGATTTTTTGTGGATAACTGCAAAGGAGAAGGCTGCACAGCGTGGAAAAGTATGAGCAGGTGGAAGCGGTTGTGTATCATTTACAATAGTACAGAGACGGTTGTGGAAAAAGATCTGACGGACGGCACATGGGAAGTATTGCTCGACGGGGAAAGCAGTTTTTGCTGGAAGGAAGAAATCTGTGCAGAGAAGGCTGTCGCAGCGCCGCACAGCGTGGCAGTGTTCGGAGAACGTGTATAAATCTTTTAGGGGTATTTCTGAGAAAAGAAGTGAAGAAACATGGAAGAGGAACTGTAACAAAGGAGTAGGAAAATGAGATGGATCTATGGAAAACAAGATTTTAATACGATTGCGAGAGGGCAGGAAAACTGTTATCTTCTGACAAACGGACTGGGAGGATTTTCTTCGATGACGATGACAGGTTCTGCTGCGAGAAATGACCATGCAGTTCTGATGGCATGTGTGCAGGCGCCGAACCACCGGTACAACGTGGTACACCGACTTGCGGAGACACTTCGGATCGGGGAAGAACTGTTTCCGTTATCGACACAGGAATTTGCCGATGGATCGAGTGAGGAAGGGTATCGCTATCTCTCTGCTTTCCTATATGAAGGGACACCGCTTTGGAAATTCCAGCTTGCAGGGGTGGAGGTTCACAAGGAAATCGGGATGAAGCACGGGGAAAATACCGTTGCAATCCGATACCGGATCCAAAACAGAAAAAAATGTGCGGTGACATTGGAGGTAACACCGTTTTTCCAGTTCACAAAGAAGGGAGAGGATTTAAGTCCCGAACAGAAAATGGCGCGCCGGGAGAATGCGATTGCCTCGAATGGATTGGAACTGAAATTTACAACGAATGGAACGGTTGTTGGTATAGAAGAAACGCGGGAATTGTATTATTATAGTTATGATGTCTGTGATGGCAGAAGAAAGACCGGATCGGCGATGGCGGATCACCGGATCAGCCTGACAGTTTCGGCAGAGAAAGAGGCGGTATTAAAAATTGTCTATTCGCTGGAAGACGCGAAGCAGGACGCAGACGTCATTTTCAAAGAGATGAAACAATATCAGAAGACATTAAAGGAACAGGCAGGATTTCATTCGCCGGTCGCATGTGAGCTTGCAAAAAGTGCAGATGCATTTGTTTCCAGACGGGAGTCCACAGGCGGAAGCACGATTCTTGCAGGATATCCGTTTTTTGAGGACTGGGGAAGAGATACGATGATCGCACTGCCGGGCATCTGTATTGCCACTGGGCAGTATGACACGGCAAAAGAGATTCTTCGGACATTTGCAGTCCATGAACAGAAAGGTCTGATGCCGAATCTGTTTCCGGAGGGCGGAAATGAGCCGCTGTACAATACGGTAGATGCAGCGCTTCTGTTTATCAACTGTGTGTATCTGTATTATGAGGCGACAAAAGATCAGGCGTTTGCAGAAGAAATGTATCCGGTCATGGAGAGGATCCTGGAGGGATATCACGAAGGAACCGATTATGGGATCCATATGGATGAAGATGGATTGATCCTGGCAGGGGAAGGTCTCTGGCAGGTGACATGGATGGATGTGCGCGTAGGGGAGATCCTTCCGACACCGCGCCATGGAAAGCCGGTGGAGATCAATGCATACTGGTACAATGCACTCTGTATTATGGAGCGGTTTGCCGCTTTGCTTCATCAGAAGTGGGAATATCCGGGGCTGAAAGAACAGGTAAAGCAGTCTTTTTCAGAGCAGTTCTGGATGGAAGAAAAGCATTGCTTAAAGGATCTTGTTTCCGGTACAGAGGCGGACAGACAGATCCGGTGTAACCAGATCTGGGCAATTTCGATGCCGTTTACGATGCTGGAGCCGGAGAAAGAACGGGAAGTTGTGGAGACGGTGTTTGAAACACTTTACACGCCGTACGGGCTCCGGACACTGGAAATGGCGGATGGAGAGTTTCATCCGTTTTATGGAGGAGCGATGGAAGAGAGGGATATGGCATACCACCAGGGAACGGTGTGGACCTTCCCGCTCGGAGCGTATTATCTCGCCTTTCTGAAAGTGAACGGATACACAAAAGAGGCAAAAGAAATCGTGAAAGATCAGCTGGAGATTCTGGAAAGCGCTCTGCGGGAAGGCTGTATCGGACAGCTGCCGGAAATCTACGATGGAGAAAATCCGACAAGATCCAAGGGCTGTTTTGCCCAGGCGTGGAGTGTCGGGGAATTGTTGAGAGTCTATGAGGCAATCGAGAAAGAAGAAGGAGAGTTCAGATGGAAAAATTATTAGAACAGATGTTACAGGAAAATTATCAGAAAACAATCAGGGAAGCATCAAACGAAGAAATCTACACAGCGCTTTTGCTCCTCACAAAGGAGAAGATGAAAGGTGCAAAGCGAAATGAAGGAAAGAAGAAGCTTTACTATATTTCCGCAGAATTTTTGATCGGAAAACTGTTGTCAAACAATCTGATCAACCTCGGCTTGTTTGAGGAGACAAAAGAAGTGTTGGAAAAGCACGGACACCGGATCACGGAGATCGAGGAGATCGAGCAGGAGCCTTCGCTTGGAAACGGGGGACTCGGACGTCTTGCAGCATGTTTCTTAGATTCCATTGCCACACTCGGGTTAAACGGAGACGGTGTCGGTCTGAACTACCACGATGGGCTGTTTCGTCAGACATTTGCAGAGCATAAGCAGAAAGAAGAGAAAAACCCATGGATCACGGATCTTAGCTGGCTGACAAAGACAGATGTGCAGTTTGAAGTGCCGTTTAAAGATTTTACGCTGACTTCCACGATGTACGATATCGACGTGCCGGGATATAAAAACGGATGCAATCGTCTCCACCTGTTCGATGTGGATACTGTAGACGAATCCATCATCCGGGACGGAATTGATTTTGATAAGACAGATATCCCGAGAAACCTGACACTGTTCCTCTATCCGGACGACAGCGATGAGGCAGGACAGTTACTCCGCATCTATCAGCAGTATTTTATGGTGAGCAATGCCGCGCAGCTGATCTTAAAAGAGGCAGAGGAACATGGATATGACCTTTACAGACTGCATGAGCATGTGGCAGTGCAGATCAACGATACCCATCCGACGATGGTGATCCCGGAATTGATCCGTCTTCTGATGCAGAGAGGCTTTCATATCGATACCGCAATCGATGTTGTGAGAAAGACATGTGCATACACAAATCATACGATCCTTGCAGAGGCGTTGGAAAAATGGCCGGTGGCTTATCTCGAGAAAGTGGTGCCGCATCTGATGCCGATCATCCGGGAACTGGATGCGCGTGTCAGAAGAGATTACCATGACGAGCGTGTGTATATCATCGATGAGATGGACCGTGTACATATGGCACATATCGATATTCATTTCGGATATGCAGTCAATGGGGTTGCAGCGCTTCACACACAGATTTTGGAAGAATCGGAACTGAAACCGTTCTATGATATTTATCCGGAGAAATTCAATAATAAGACAAATGGGATTACCTTCCGAAGATGGCTTGTACACTGTAATCCAGAATTGGCTGCCTATCTGAAAGAACTGATCGGACCGGAATATATGGAAGATGCCAAACATCTGGAGAAACTGCTTGCATACAAAGAGGACGAGCAGGTGCTGAAAACGTTAAGAGAGATTAAAATGCATTCCAAACAGGAGCTTGCAGATTATCTGAAGCTGACACAGCATGTGGAGATTGATACCAATTCTGTATTTGACATTCAGATCAAACGTCTGCATGAGTACAAGAGACAGCAGATGAATGCACTGTATGCAATCTACAAATACAAAGAGATCAAAAAAGGGAATCTTCCGAAACGTCCGATCACAATGATCTTCGGGGCAAAGGCAGCGCCGGCGTACACGATCGCAAAAGATATTATCCATCTGATCCTCTGTCTGCAGCAGCTGATTGAAAATGATCCGGTCGTGAGCAAACATATGAAGATTGTCATGGTAGAGAATTATAACGTGACAAAGGCAGAGAAGCTGATTCCGGCATGTGATATTTCCGAGCAGATTTCCCTTGCATCCAAGGAAGCATCCGGAACCGGAAATATGAAGTTCATGTTAAACGGAGCAGTCACACTAGGAACGGAAGACGGGGCAAATGTGGAGATCCACGAGCTTGTCGGAGATGAGAACATTTACATTTTCGGAAAGAAATCAGAAGAAGTCATCAAGCTTTATGAGGAGGCTTCTTATTGCTCGAGAGAGATTTATGAGAGCGATGCCACAGTGGAAGAACTTGTGGACTTCATCATCAGCAAGGAGCTGATCCAGATCGGGGATCCGGTCAACCTTGGAAGACTCTACAAAGAGATTGTATCCAAAGACTGGTTCATGGCGCTTCTGGATGTCAGAGAATATATTCAGAAGAAAGAAGAAATGCTCGCAGATTATGAAGATCAGACTGCGTGGGCAAAGAAAGCGCTTGTCAATATCGCAAAGGCAGGCTATTTCTCCGCAGACCGTACGATCGCTGAGTACAACAGAGATATCTGGAAATTATCATAAGAGGAAATGAATATGAGAGAAACAGGGATATTGATGCCCGTATCTTCGCTCCCGTCACGCACGGGAGTCGGAGAACTGGGAAAAGAAACAGAAAAATTTATCGGATATCTGCGTGCATCCGGTGTGAAAATATGGCAGATCCTTCCGCTCAATCCGGTCGGCTACGGAAATTCTCCGTATCAGCCATACTCTTCCTGCGCCGGAGATGAGATCTACATCAGTCTCGAAAAACTGTGGGAACAGAAGCTGTTAAAAGAGCTTCCGGTGTCAGAACTTGCAGGAAGTACGAGGGTGCAGTATGAAAAGGTGCGGGCGTGGAAAAAAACATATCTGAGGGAGGCATTTCAGGCATTTATCGAAAAAGGACTGGACCAGGCAGAGGAGTATCGGACGTTTGCGGCGCAGAAATGGGTGCAGGAATACGGACTGTTCCGCGCATTTAAGAAAGCAAACGGAGGATGCTGCTGGAATGATTGGAAGCCGGAACATAAGAACTGGCCGGAACACAAAACAGAAATTTTGGGAGCCATTCAAGAAGAGGCAGACTATCAGATCTTCTTACAGTATCTGTTTTACTGCCAGTGGATGGAAATGAAGAACGTTGCAAATGCAAATGGGATCCGCATTATGGGGGATGTGCCGTTCTATGTCGGGGTGGATTCTGTCGATGTGTGGGCGGGAAAGAAAAACTTTCTTCTTGACACAGATGGAAGACCGATCTTTATCGCGGGCGTGCCGCCGGATTATTTCAGCGCGACCGGACAGAGATGGGGAAACCCGATCTATGATTGGGAGTATCTGAAAGAACAGAACTATCAGTTCTGGGTGGATCGGATCGGGTACAGCAGCCGCCTGTTTGACATTATCCGTATTGACCATTTCCGGGCATTTGATACGTTTTGGAAAATTCCGGCATCCTGCCCTACCGCAGTTGAGGGAGAGTGGATCCTGGCGCCGGGATATGAGGTGATCGACACTATTCTGGAGCAGATCCCGGGAGTGAACCTGGTGGCGGAAGATCTCGGGGATCTTCGCCCGGAGGTTCTGGAATTAAAGGAGCATTATCACTTAAAAGGAATGAAGATTCTGATGTTTTCCATCGACACTTCGGGAAAATATGCAAAAGACAGTTTTGACGATGTGGAAAATATGATCATCTACACCGGAACCCATGACAATGATACGCTGATGGAATGGTACGGCGGTCTGTCTGTGGCGGCAAAACGGAAAGTGCGCCGTTTCCTTGCAAGAAAAGGAATCCGGCAGGGATCCGTAAAAGAACGTCTCCTTACTTACACGTTAAAGAGCCGGGCAGAGTATGCGATCCTTCCGCTGGCAGATATTCTCGGGATGGGAAAAGAAGCGCATCTGAACACGCCGGGGACAGTCGGAAGCCCGAACTGGGAGTGGAGAATGCCAAATTTGGAGAAGATTGAAAGCGCGTTGAAAAAATACAGAAGACAGTTTACTGCCAGATAAGAACCGATCAGGATTCCAGACGTATCCTGACAGAAAAGCAATTTTGTTATAGAGAGAGTTGACAGAAGAGAGGACAGAAAGAGCGATGGATTTTACCGGAGTATATCATAAGACATCAGAGCAGATGAGTTATCCGAAAAATGAGCGGGAACTGATCATCAACTTAAAGACCGGGTACGATGTGAAGCGGGTGTTTCTCCACTATGGAGATCCGTTTGAATCAGGAATCCTCGGCGGAAAGGAAACGTGGACCGGGAAGCGGGAGGAAATCTGTTATAAGAAGCGTCTGAAACATCAGATCTGGTGGACGACAACCGTTGTTCCGGTTTACAGACGGTGCAAATATTATTTTGAACTGCAGACAAAAGAGGAGACCTGGTATTACTTTGAAGATGGATTCCTGACAGAAAAACAGATGCAGATGGATGGAAGGATGCTTCAATGCTTCATTGTACCGTGGATGAATCCGGCAGATATCAACCGGACACCGGGGTGGGTCAATGAGACCGTGTGGTATCAGATCTTCCCGGACCGGTTCTGCAACGGAACTCCCGCAGAAAATACAGAGGACATTGTCCCGTGGAGAAGCGGAGAGGTGACAAATGCAGAGCGGTTCGGCGGCAATCTTGCCGGAATCCGGATGCGTCTGTCCTACTTGAAGGAACTTGGGATCAACGGAATTTATCTCAATCCGATCATGGAGGCGGAGTCTAATCATAAATATGACACGACAGACTATACAAAGATCGATCCGCATTTCGGAACAAATGAGGAATTTGCAGCGCTTGTAAAAGAAGCCCATGCACTTGGGATCCGTGTGATGGTGGACGCCGTATTTAATCACAGTGGGAGGAAGTTTGCGCCGTGGCTTGATGTGCAGGAGAAAGGGCGGGAGTCAGAGTATGCAGACTGGTTTATGATCAATGACTGGACCTCGCTCAAAAAAGAGGCAGATACCCGGGACGGAAGATTTTATTCGTTTGCATTTATTGACAACATGCCAAAGCTCAATACAAACAATGAGGAAGTCATCGCGTATTTCTGCAAGATCTGCGAAAACTGGATCCGGGAGTTTGATATTGACGGAATCCGGTTCGATGTGGGAAATGAAGTGTCTCACCGGTTCCTGAAACGAGTCCGCAGCCATGTGAGAGCAATCAAACCGGATCTGTATCTGCTCGGGGAAATCTGGCACGATGCAAGCCAGTGGCTAAACGGGGAGGAATATGATTCCGTAATGAATTATCCGCTGATGAGCGGAATCCATGATTTCTTCCTGGACCCATCGGGTACGAAAGAAGACTTTGAATATATGATCAACCGTTGCTATACGATGTACATGCAGCAGAGCAACAATGTTTTATTCAATCTTTTGGATTCCCATGATACCGAACGACTGATGAACCGGCTGCACGATCTGGACAGGTTTTATCAGCAGCTTGCAGTGCTGTTTACAATGCCGGGCAGTCCGTGTATCTACTATGGAACGGAGATTGCGATGGAGGGCGGACACGATCCGGACTGCCGCCGCTGTATGCCGTGGGGCGAGTTGAATCAGAAGGAAAATCAGGAGAAAATTCGGGAGATGCAGACCTTGATCGCGCTCAGAAAAAAAGAGACCGCATTTCGGAGTCTGTATTTTCACTTTCCAAATACAT
The DNA here is from genome assembly GCA_026169575.1 of Faecalimonas sp. The sequence goes on along the minus strand of JAPFCT010000420.1, from coordinate 3,376 downwards.
ACCGGGAAGCGCGGCTTGTTGAGTATATCAAGTTAGATGAGGCGGGCAATCAGGTGGAGATTCTTTTAAATGGAACAGAAAAGGATCTGGATGTACAACTGCAGGGAGAAGTGCTGTTTGCGAGGGGATACGAAGCAGGAAGATTGAGAAAAAACGGGACACTGATCCGAAGGATATGCAGATAAGAAGTGTGTGCAGAGAGCAGACAGAAGAAAATAGCAGAAATTTTGGAAGAAGATAGAATCCAAAAAGCGGCAGGGAATGAAGAAGGTTTGGCTGGCTAAACAGAAATCGCTGGCTGAAGAATAGGAAAATGATTGGCTGTAGAAAATGAAAAGACTGGATTCAGAACGAGAAAGACAGTTTATCTGAAAAAAAGGAGTGTGTGGGAATGCAGGAACAGAAGAAGTGGTGGCAGAATGCCGTTGTATATCAGATTTATCCGAGAAGTTTTCAGGACAGCAACGGAGACGGGATCGGAGATCTTCAGGGGATTATCAAGCGGCTGGATTATCTGGAGGAGCTGGGAATTGATGCAGTCTGGTTATCGCCGGTCTGCAGATCTCCGCAGGATGATAACGGGTATGATATTTCCGATTATCAGGATATCGATCCGATGTTTGGAAGCCTGGATGATATGGAAGAACTGATCCGGGAGGCGAAGAAACGAAATATCCGTATCATGATGGATCTTGTGCTGAATCATTCTTCTGATGAACACAGATGGTTTCAGGAGGCAAAAAAGAGCAGGGACAATCCATACCATGATTACTATGTATGGCGGGATGGGGAGGAAGGCGTACTGCCAAACGATATGGGCTCTGTCTTCGGAGGCCCGGCATGGGAGTGGGTACCGGAACTGGGACAGTACTATTTTCACCAGTTTTCCGTAAAACAGCCGGATCTCAACTGGGAGAATCCAAAGGTACGAAGAGAAATCTATGACATGATCCTCTGGTGGATGGACAAGGGAGCCGGAGGCTTCCGCCTGGATGTGATCGATCAGATTGCAAAAGAGCCGGATCGGAAGATTACCAACAATGGTCCGAGATTGCATGAATTTATCCGGGAACTGAGCAGGGAGACATTCCAAAAGGGCGATCTGATCACAGTCGGAGAAGCGTGGGGTGCGGATATTGAGCGCGCAAAACGTTACAGCAATCCGGATGGAAGTGAATTTTCTATGGTATTCCAGTTCGAGCATATGATGTTAGATCAGGAGCCGGGAAAAGAAAAGTGGGATAGCTGCCCACTTCCATTTGTAAAATTAAAACAAAATCTTGCAAAATGGCAGACCGAATTGCATGGATGTGGATGGAACAGTCTGTTCTGGAATAATCACGACCTTCCAAGAATCGTTTCCCGATGGGGAAATGACAGGGAATACCGCACAGAGTCTGCGAAAATGCTTGCGACGATCCTTCACGGCATGCAGGGAACTCCTTACATCTATCAGGGAGAAGAGCTTGGAATGACAAATGTGCGGTTTGCTCACATCGAGCAGTATCAGGACATTGAAATCCGCAATATGTACCGGGAACGTCTGGCAAAAGGCTATGAGGAGAAAGCAATCATGGAATCCATCTATGCAAAAGGGCGGGACAACGCGAGAACACCGATGCAGTGGGATGGTACGGCACATGCCGGATTTACAACCGGAACCCCTTGGATGCAGGTCAATCCCAATTACAGAGAGATCAACGCAGAGGCAGAGAGAAAGGATCCGGATTCTGTTTTCCATTATTACCGGAAGCTGATCCGCCTGCGGAAGGAACATCCGATATTTGCAGAGGGGGATTTCAGACTGCTTCTGGAAGAGGATGAGAACATCTTTGCCTATGTCAGAAGTCTTGCGGATAGAGAACTGCTTGTTGTGGCAAACTTTACGGAGCGGGAAGTAACATGCACCCTTCCGGAAGAATGGGAAGACGGAGAAGCGCTGATCCATAATTATAAAGATGATGGAAAAAGCGGAGTACTCAGACCGTATGAAAGTATGATGATCGAGAGAAAAAAATAGAGAGAAGTGTTCACGGAGGAACTGATTTGTTTGAAGTCGGTTCCTCCGTATGTTTTTTTTCATAGATTCAGGTTCCGCTATGTTTAGTTACACACATGGCAATTAAGTTTCCTGACGGTTCTGATATTCCCGCGGCGAGATTCCCATGTACTTTTTAAACAATCTGGAGTAGTAATTGGGATCTTCGATTCCAACGCAGATACAGACGTCCTGAATTTTCATTGTCCGGTTCTGAAGAAGCGGAAGGGAGTTTGTGATTCGCTTTCGATTCACATAGTTTAAGATCGTTTCACCGACTTCCTCATGAAACAGATGTGAGAGATATCCTTCTGATACATGAATGTGGTCAGACAGATTTTTAATGGTAATAGGTGTGCTCAGATGCGTATCAATATATTTTAATGTCTGCTTTACATAAGGCGAGTAGGATTGAAAGCTTTTTTTCTGGATCAGCATACAGTAAGAGGCGATCATATCGTAATCGTGCTGGTCAGATTCAGAGTAAAGCTGGCGATTGTTGATCCGGTGATTCCATTTATCCTGAAGCTCCTGAATGTAAACGGCGGGAACGCCCGCGCTGTAGCTGATAATCCGATAAAGGATATTAAATACATAGCTGTAGATGACATGGTTGAAGGAATCTCCTTTTTGAGAGTCAAGAGGTATAAAGCCTGAATTTTTGTAGCGCATATTCTGAATGCAGGAATCGGCGTCGCCTTTTAGCAGGCTGCGGCACAAATTTAAGTCATTCTGATATTTTTCTTCCAGAATACTTTCATATTCTGTCAGAAATTTCTCTTGCAGCTGGAGCCAGTTTTCTCCGCTTGTTTGTTCTTGCTCCATGTCATAGATCATGAATTCAGACTGGCAGGTAAGACCGGAAAAGGAGAGGAGTGTCTCAGAAATAGACTGGATCCGTATGTGATTGAAAAGTGGCATCTGACTGTAGAAGTGCCGCAGGGAAGGCAGCATGGAGACCGGTATTTTGTTTTTACTGCAGATTTTATTGATAAATGTGTGCGAAGGCTTCTCTAAAAGGTAGGGACCGAGAACGATGAAGGACTCTTTTGGAAGCGGTACAACGCAAGTATATATATGATAAGAGTCCGTGATACAACAGAGTTCGCCGGGGTTTTTCTCTTGAAAAATCTGCTGGAAAAATAAATGGCAGTCTACGGACGGTCTGTTTTGAAAAAAAATCTGTTTCTGAAAATGATCGGAAAGCTGTTCGATTCCGGTTACAAGAGAGGCGCGGCAGTCTGTGCAGCTGTCAATCAACTGAAATAATGTGTTCCATTCCATAAAATAGTACCTCCTTTACTTATAAAATTAGCCATGAGCAAAACTCCACACATT
>JAPFCT010000358.1 GCA_026169575.1 Faecalimonas sp. | reverse complement strand
GGAAAAGCAGACGGAAAGCTTGTCAATGAGATCGTGCTGTCCCTTCTGAACTAAGCGGAAGACACAAAAAATACAAAGAACACTTATCCACAAAAAGTTCTGAAAAAGATCGAAAAAAAGATTGTGTAATTGTATTGGCTGAGATAGTATAGAGGTAACAAAAAAGAAGAAAGGGCGGATAGATATGATGAGTATTATATGGCTGGCGCTGATCGTCGTATTTCTGATCGTCGAGATCGCCACGGTAGGACTGACATCCATCTGGCTTGCAGGAGGAGCTCTGGCAGCGCTTGTTGTAGAACTTCTCGGACTTGGCATTGTATGGCAGATCGCAGCATTTCTGATCGTGACCTTTATACTGCTGTATTTCACGAGACCGTGGGCGCAGAAATATTTAAATGCCAAGTCAGTGAAGACAAATTATGAGAGTCTGGTCGGACAGAAAGTAAAGATGACAGAGCGGGTAGATAATTTAAGCCAGACGGGGACTGCCATTGTAAATGGTCAGGAATGGACAGTCAGGTCTGAGGAAGACAAGGAAGTGCTGGAGCCGGGAGACTGCGGGGAAGTGCTTCGCGTGGAAGGTGTAAAACTGATCGTAAAGAAAGTTTGACAAAATAACAGAGTGTGGTACAATGCTATATGAAATGACAAATTTCATATAGCATTTTGCTAGGGGAGCCTTGGGCTGAGAAATCACATTGTGATGACCCTCACTACTTGAACCGGTTAGTACCGGCGGAAGGAAGCAGTACCAGAATGGTTCCTCCTGTAAAAAATTGTTTTAAGGAGGTTTTTTTATGTCATTTTTTGTATCAAAGGCGGATGGGGTGTACAGCCTGACGACGGCGGGTTATGTGGCAGTTGCCCTGATTCTTGTAGTTCTGATCGTTGTAGCAGCGCTGGCTGCGAAGCGGGAGAAGAAGGAAGCGAGGGAAAAAATCGGGACAAAGCAGCTCGTCGTATGTGCGATGGCGGTTGCACTTGCAATGGTGGCATCGATGCTGAAGATCTACTCATTCCCATTTGGGGGATCCGTGACACTTTTCAGTATGCTGTTCATTTGTTTTGTCGGATATTTATATGGACCGGCAACGGGGATGCTGACCGGGGCTGCTTACGGTATACTACAGCTTTTGATCGAGCCATATATCTATTTTCCTGTCCAGGTACTTGTGGATTATCCGCTTGCATTTGGGGCACTCGGACTTTCCGGATGTTTCAGCAGATCAAAACATGGACTTGTAAAAGGATATCTGCTCGGTGTCTTTGGAAGATATGTATTTACTGTAATTTCAGGATGGCTCTTCTTTGGAGAATATGCGTGGGACGGATGGGCAGCGCTTCCATACTCGCTTGTCTATAATGGATGTTATATTTTTGCAGAAGCAGCGCTTACCGTGATCATCTTATCCATCCCGGCAGTTTCAAAAGCAATGAAAAAAGTGAAAGTTACTGCAGTCAGCTGATGCATCAAAGAATCTGACAAAAAATAAAACATGTTATAAATTCCTTCATTTTACAGATACTATTTCCAGAAATGGAAAACAAAGTAAAATGGAGGAATTTTTTATATGAAAGCAACGGGAGTCGTACGAAGAATAGATGATCTTGGGAGGGTTGTGATCCCAAAAGAGATCCGCAGGACATTAAGGATCCGGGAAGGAGATCCACTTGAGATTTTTACAGACCGGGAGGGAGGCGTGATCCTGAAGAAATATTCTCCGGTCGGGGAGATGACGCCGCTTGCGGCGCAGTATGCGGAGAGTCTTGCCCAGGTAGCAAAGTGTACCGTGTGTATTACAGATACGGAAGCGGTAGTTGTGGCGGCAGGGCCGGGGAAGAAAGAATTTGCAGGAAGAAAGATCAGCGAGGAATTTCGGATGTGCATAAATGAGCGCAGGGAAAGGAATGCGGCGAGAGGAGAACGGGGATTTGTCACACTGACAGAAGGGCAGAGTCAGATGTTTGCGCAGGAGGTCATCTGTCCGGTATTTGCGGAGGGAGATGTGATCGGGGCGGTCGTTCTGTTGGAAAAAGGAGAGGAAAAAAGGATGGGAAAAGTGGAAGAGAAGCTGGCGCTTGCGGCATCTGCGTTTCTTGGGAAGCAGATGGAATTTTAGAAAACGGACCTATCAGAATAAACAGAGCGGGGAAGGAAAAATCATAAATCTTCCGGGACGGGCATAGATTAAACTGTACGTAATCTTTTGTGTGCTGACACATTCTGCCGGAAAAGAATGATGCGATGCACAAGTACGAATATGCCTGAGATCAGGGAGGGATGATGATGGAAAAGACAGTCAGACGGGAAATGCGGGCAATCTGGGTATTAAAAGCGCTGACAGCATCTTATGTTGTGACAGGACTGCTTCTGCTTTTGCTTACACTGCTTGTGTATAAGCTGGGACTGGATGAAGAGAAGGTAACCGCCGGGATCACTGCAATCTATGCGCTGTCCACGTTTGTAGGAGGGATCGTGATCGGAAAGCTTTCTAAAATGCGGAAATTTTTGTGGGGGCTCACAGTCGGGCTGATGTACTTTGGGCTGCTGCTTCTGATTTCTTTTGGGATCTACCGTACGCTGCAGGGGAGTGGGACGAACATTCTGACTTCTTTTTTACTTTGCGCGGCGGGCGGAATGGCAGGTGGGATGATTTCCTGAAAGAAAGTTTCTTTGCATGATTTCTTAAAAGAAAGTCTTTCAAATCTCACATGCATGTGGTATAATAACCTAAGTTAATGCAAATTTAAGGAGGAATGTAAGATGAAGCACATTAAAACATTGAATACTCGGACATTAAACAATACAATGAAAAAAGGCGGATGCGGAGAATGCCAGACATCTTGTCAGTCAGCATGTAAGACATCTTGCACAGTTGGAAATCAAACTTGCGAACAAAAGAAATAAGCTAACATCGCAGAGATTGAGATCAGGCAGCGGCTTCGGTCGCTGCTTTGTCTTTGCACAAAGAAGAAAGGAGCATAAGAAAAGTGATTCATCAGTATGTGAATAACGGGTATCATATTGTGCTCGATGTCAACAGCGGTTCCGTTCATGTTGTGGATGAACTTTGCTATGATGTCATTCAGGCACTGGATACAATGGGAATAGATCAGGCAGAAAATCCTGTAGAAGAATTAAAAAAAGAAGAGACAGCAAAAGGTCTTCTGGAAGCGCTTGCGGGAAACTATCCGGAGAGTGATCTGAAGGATGCATATGGAGACATCGTGGAGCTGACAGAAGCAGGTCAGTTATTTACAAAAGATATCTACGAACAATATATCGGGGAAGTAAAGCAGAGGAAGACGGTAGTAAAGGCGCTGTGTATGCACATTGCGCACGACTGTAACCTTGCATGCAAATATTGTTTTGCGGAAGAAGGAGAATACCATGGAAGAAGAGCGCTGATGTCCTACGAGGTAGGAAAGAAAGCGCTTGATTTCCTGATCGCGAACTCCGGAAACAGAAGAAACCTCGAAGTAGACTTTTTCGGAGGGGAACCTCTGATGAACTGGCAGGTAGTAAAAGACCTGGTGGCATATGGACGTGAGCAGGAGAAGATACATAACAAAAACTTCCGTTTTACGATCACAACAAATGGTGTGCTTTTAAATGATGAAGTGCAGGAATTTGTCAATAAGGAGATGGACAACGTTGTCTTAAGTCTTGACGGAAGAAAGGAAGTCAACGATAAGATGCGCCCGTTCCGCAATGGAAAAGGAAGCTATGATTTGATCGTGCCGAAGTTCCAGAAGCTTGCAGAGAGCAGAAATCAGGAAAAATACTATGTGCGCGGAACCTTTACGAGAGACAACCTTGATTTTTCAAAAGATGTGCTGCATTTTGCAGATCTTGGT
>JAPFCT010000115.1 GCA_026169575.1 Faecalimonas sp. | reverse complement strand
GAGATAAGAAGCATGAAATGGAAGAAAATGACTGCGCTTTTCCTTTGCGGGGCAATGACTGTTGGCCTGTTTGCAGGATGTGCAAAAGGAGAAGACAAAAAAGGGGAGAACAAAGATAAAAAAGAAGTAAGAGGAGGATATGTAGAAGAAGAGCTCAAAGGCCCGTGGGGCGAGGAGGAGATTTATCTCGGGAGTTTTTTAAATAAAGAAAAACAGATGTCCGTCTATACACAGAAAGAGCAGGAAGGAGAAGGGACAAAAGTATATTCCTACACACAGCAGGGAAGGGATGACTGGGAGAAGCAGGAGGAAACATGGGTGGAAGAGCGGATTGACGCAGACACCTATGTCAATTATCTTTTGCAGGGAGAGGACAAGAATGTCTATCTGATGACCAGCGATATTGTGGAGATGGATGAGTCTGGCATGACGACATCGGAGGAGGGGGAGGTACTTCTTCCACCGCAGCCGACGTATCTGTACCGTCACACACCGGAGGGAGAGACGCAGGAAGTACCGGTGGAAAGTCTGGATCTGGCATATCAGGAGCAAAATGGAGGATTTATGCCGTATTATCTGGGCGTTGCAGAGAATGGGACGATCGCGCTGGTCGAAGCCACTTCCTCTAATATTATACTATATGACGGGACGACCGGAAAAGAAACCTATACGCTGCCGAGCCACCAGATCCTTACAAACAGTGATGGCATGATCCGTCTCAGCGGCAATACGGTCACAACGCTCGGGCAGGATCAGAAAAGTCTGGTAAGCTATGATGTGACAACGGGAGAAGAAACTTCCCAGACAAAAGTAGAAGGAGCGGAATCCGGATTTGGATTTCTGGATGTGACAGAGGATGGAACATACTACATTGCAAGCGACAAGGGAATCTCTGTCTACAAGGAGAACGGAAGCATTGGCGAGCAGATCTATGACGGCAGCAGAGGAAGCATGGGAGAAACCGCAGGGTCGCTCACGATCAAAAATTTTCTGGCAGCCGGAGAGCAGGAATTTTACGGAGTCTATGAGAGTTATCCGGCAAATACATTTTCTGTCTGCCGCTACTATTATGATAAGCATATGAGTACGAAGACAGAGAAGACACTGTCGGTATATGGTTTGTATGAGAGCGGTATGGCGGAGGCGGCAGTCCGCGCCTTTGAGAAGAAGCATCCGGAAGTAGATGTAGACTATCAGTATGCGATGAAGCGGGAAGAAGAAGGAAATCCGGAGGACTATATTGACGCATTGAATACAAGTCTGTTGAATCAGGAAGGCGCAGACGTACTGTTTCTCGATGATCTTCCGGTTGATTCCTATATAGAAAAAGGGATTTTGGAGGATCTGACAGCATTTGGCGATCAGAAAGTAAAAGATCAGACACTGGTATCCGGCGTGGCAGAAGGAATGAAGAAGGACGGGAAACTTTATGAGATCCCGGCAACTTTCCGGCTTCCGGTATTTTATGGTACGGAGGAAGCGATCGCAAGGCTGGACAGCCTGGAGTCGGTCAAACAGTTTCTGGAGGCGCAGCCGGGAGGAAAGATTGTCGGTGCGGCAGCTTATGAGCAGATCGCCTACCTTTTATTTGCAGTAAATTATGAGCAGTTACAGAAGGAAGATGGAACTTTTTCGCAGGAGAAGATCGCAGAACTTCTGGAATTGTCCCGACTGCTTATCGATGAGAGTCAGTCAGAAGATATGGAAACGCAGTGGGGTACTTATTTTAAAAACCGTATCGTGGCTGGAAATACGATGTCTCCGTTTTCAGGAATCGGCATGATGGAACTATATGAGGATACAAGTTTTACCGGGGTAGACGATCTGTATGGACTGGCACAGATTTCACTGATCTGTGATGTACTGGAAACACAGCCCGGGCTTTCTGTCCAGAATCCGCATCAGTTGTATCTGCCGGTGAACCGGATGGGAATCAATGCTTCCTCGAAAGAAAAAGAACTGGCAGAAGAATTTATGGAAATCATGTTAAGCGATGAAATTCAGCAGCAGGACTTTGTGGAGGGACTTCCGGTTCGCACAGAAAGTCTGGAGAAGCTGGCAGACATTGCAGAAAAGGGAGCGGGGGAAGAAATGTTCAGCATTGGTTTTACCGGGGGAGAGATGCATTCCTACGGATATCCGACAAGGGAACAGATCACACCGGTGCTTGAGATGGCAAAGGAAGTCAGGACACCTCTGGTCATAGAACTGTCAGTGCGAAAGACATTCCTTGAATGTGCAGAACAATATTTTGGAGGAACGATCAGTGCAGAAGAAGCAGCGAAGACATTGGGTGAAAAAATGGAACTCTACCTTTCAGAATAAAAGAGAGAGGATCGTCCCGTGGATATTGCTGGCACCAAGTCTTGCCGGAGTGAGTATATTTGTTCTGATCCCATTTGCAGATGTTGTGCGCAGATCTTTTTTAAACGCGGTGGGCAGTGAATTTGTCGGGCTGAAAAATTATAAAAGTGTCCTGCAAAATACCGCTTTTGAGCTGGCGGCAGGTAACACGGTCAGATTTCTGGCCGTCTGCCTTCCGCTTCTGCTGAGTATTTCCCTTTTTCTGGCGCTGTTGCTTTTGCGTGCAGGAGAAAAGAGCGGGATTTTCAAAAGCGGATTTCTGCTTCCGATGGCAGTGCCGGCAGGATCTGTCGTTTTGTTCTGGCAGCTGTTCTTTGATAAGGGAGGGATCCTGAATGAACTTCTGGAGCAGGCAGGGATCCGGGGACCGGATTATATGAATACGCCGAAAGCTTTCGGGGTGCTTGTGGCGGTGTATCTCTGGAAAAATCTTGGATACGATATGATTTTGTGGATTTCCGGTCTGCTTGGGATTCCGGACAGTCTTTATGAGGCGGCAAAGATGGATGGTGCAAACGGAGTTATGTGCTTTGTACATATTACTTGCCCGCTTCTGCTTCCGACTGCATTTCTGACTGGAATCTTGTCTTTGGTCAATGCATTTAAAGTATTCCGTGAGGCATACATGATCGCAGGAAATTATCCGCATGACAGTATTTACATGCTGCAGAATCTGTTTAACAACTGGTTCTTGAAACTGGATATGCAGAAGATGACGGCGGCAGCGGTGATGCTGGCGCTGGTACTTGGGCTGATCCTGACCGGCAGCCAGAAGATTGAGGAGAAATGGGGGAGAGGAATGTGAAGAAACGAAAAGCAGTAGTCTGGATTTTTTTAACGCTGTTTGTTCTGCTCCTGATTTTTCCGGTCCTGCTTTTGGCAGCGGGTTCCTTTATGG
>JAPFCT010000356.1 GCA_026169575.1 Faecalimonas sp. | reverse complement strand
GCTTCTGATCCTGGATGCAGTGGAAGATGGAAAGATCAGACTGGAGGATGAAGTGACAGTGTCAGAGTATGCGGCATCTATGGGAGGAAGCCAGGTATTCCTGGAACCGGGAGAGGTGCAGACGGTAGATACCATGCTAAAATGTATTGCGGTCGCAAGTGCGAATGATGCATGTGTAGCGATGGCAGAGTACATAGCCGGAAGCGAGGAAACTTTTGTAGAACAGATGAACGCGCGGGCAAAAGGGCTTGGGATGGAACATACCCATTTTGTAAACTGCAATGGTCTTGATGCAGACGGGCATCTGACAACAGCTTACGATATTGCACTGATGTCCAGGGAACTGATCACGAAGCATCCGGAAATTGAAAACTATTCTATGATCTGGATGGAAACGATTACGCACAAAACAAGGAAAGGAACGAGTGAATTTGGTCTGTCAAATACAAATAAATTAGTGCGGCATTATCCATATGCAACCGGGCTGAAAACCGGATCGACAAGCAAGGCAAAGTTTTGTATTTCTGCCACGGCAAGAAAGGATGGGCTGGATCTGATCGCAGTGATCATGGCAGCGCCGGATTCTAAGATGCGCGTCAAAGATGCAACGACACTTTTAAATTATGGGTTTGGAAAATGTACAAAGTATGAAGAGGAAGAAACTGGGCTAAAGCCTGCCAAGATAGCGCGGGGAACAAAAGAGACACTGAAAATAAAGCCGGAAGCACCATTTCGTTATGTGGATACAACCGGGGCAAATTTATCCGGGATCAGGAAAAAACTGAAATTGAAGAAAGAACTTACAGCGCCGGTCAAAAAAGGAGAAAAGGTCGGAGAACTTGTCTACACGTTACAAGGAGAAACACTTGGATCTGTGGCAGTCCGGGCTGACCAGACAGTAGATGAGATTACCTACGGATATGTATTGAAAAAGATGCTGCGAAGCTTTTTGTTGTAAAACGCTCAAAAAAATTATATAATGGAAAGCAAATCAGCATTGCTGTAGGTGCAAATGAGATGTAAAAGAGGATAAGGAAACAGATATGGCAAGAGAAAGTATAAAGATCCTATTGATTTTGGGGGTGGCGGCAGTTC
>JAPFCT010000050.1 GCA_026169575.1 Faecalimonas sp. | reverse complement strand
TACGACCGGGCGCCCGGGAATGACACTCCTGGAGAAGATTATTTACATTGCAGATTTTATAGAACCAGGGAGAAAGGAAATCCCGAAATTAGATGAGATCAGAAAGATGGCTTTTCAAAATATTGATCAGGCATTGTTTACGATCCTGGAAAATTCTCTCGCTTATCTGCGGACGAGGGATAAGGTGATCGATCCGACCACCGAGAAAACTTATCTATATTACAAAGAGTTATTTGAAAAAAAGACAGAGGAGGCGTAAAAATGGATCACTCAAAAGAAATGGTGCGTCTTGCTTACGAGGCGCTGAGCGATAAAAAGGGAGAGGATATCCGCATCATCGATATCTCGCAGGTATCTGTGCTTGCAGATTACTTCATCATTGCGAATGGTTCCAGTGAAAATCAGGTAAAGGCGCTGGTTGACAACGTGGAAGAATATCTGCACAAAGGCGGATATGAAGTAAAACAGAGAGAAGGTCAGGGACTCGGAAACTGGGTACTGTTAGACTTCGGCGATCTGATCGTGCATGTATTCGACAGAGAAAACCGTCTGTTCTATGATTTAGAGAGAATCTGGAGCGATGGAAGAGCTGTGGAAATCGATTCTTTATAAAAAATAACAGAAAGACCAGTGTCTGAAAAGCATATATGGCAAGGCGCTCCCTTTTGGCTCATGAGTATTCCCTCATGGATCCAAAAGGGAGTTTTTTCGTTTCATGGCCTTCTATTTGACAATGCATGTGATACGGATCATAAAATCTTCCTCATTCTGCACCGTCAGATTATCTAAAATAGCATCTTCGTAGAAATAAGATCCCAGTTTCAGATTATTTTGGGAGGCGTAAGCAAGCATTGCGCGGTAAGTGTCTCCCAGAGTCTTCCAGGTTCCTCTGTGGTAGGCGGTCAGATAATTTCCGGCAGGCTTCAGAGCAAAAGAGATGTGCTTTGGCTTTTGATCCAGCATCTGATAGAAAATATGGTAATTGTCAAAAACTCCATTTTGGATGTCCGTCTTCTCCTGGCGGTAGCCGATCGCGTACGGACTTTTGATCCCGTGTTCGTTACAGTAGTTCCAGAAGGTTCCAATGGCAGCTGCCCACACCTGATCATCCATTGATTCTGCCACAGAAGACTGGATCAGATAGGATTCAGGCTCTGCGCAGACTGTGATGGTATGGATATCTTTCTGAAAATGTTTTTCAATGAACTGTCGTTTGGTCCGCATCAGCTGTTTCAGCGTTTTTAATTCATGGATCTTCTTTTGCAGGAGCTTTTCTTCCTTTTGAAAAAGTGTTAAGAACTGTTCGGGAGTCCGTGAGTCCATGTAACTTTGAATTTCGTTTAACGGCATATTCAGTTCGCGCAGAATGTAAATGACATCGAGAACTTCCAGCTGTGAGACAGAATAATAGCGGTATCCGTTCGCTTCATTTTTGATCTCAGGAGAAAAAAGACCGATCTCATCGTAATAAAATAACGTATGTTTTGTGACGCCTGCAAGTTTGGCAAACTCGCCGGTGGTCAGATATATTTTTTTATCCATATAAATCTCCTCTTGACTATCGGGTCACCCTATACTTTATTATATCTTTTGGTAGAGAAATTACAAGGGAGGAATTGTGATGTCAAATTCAATCGCAAAAGATTTTAAGTTTTTTTCGCTGATCTGGTTTGCATTTCCGACAATGATCATGATGATGTTTATGTCGCTTTATACGATCGTGGATGGGATTTTTATTTCTAGACTGTTAGGGACAGATGCACTGTCGGGAGCAAACATCGTATATCCGGTGATCAGTCTTATCATCGCAGCCGGAGTTATGCTTGCAACCGGGGGAAGTGCGCTGATCGGAAAGAAACTGGGAGAAGGGAAGGAGGAGGAAGCAAGAGGAAATTTTTCCTTTTTGATCCTGAATGGAATCGGAATTGGTATGTTCTTTCTGGTCGTGGGGAATCTGTTTCTGGATCCGGTCATCCGGCTGCTCGGCGCGACGGACCGGTTGCTGCCGTACTGTGCAGACTATCTGAGCGTATCATTATTTCTGGCGCCTGCATGTATGCTCCAGCTGATCTTTCAGACATTCTTTGTAACTGCGGGGCAGCCGGCGCTTGGATTGATACTGACCATCGGCGGCGGAATCGCAAACATGGTTCTGGATTATCTGTTTATGGGTCCTCTGGAAATGGGAATCCGGGGTGCGGCGCTTGCGACCGGAATCGGGCAGCTGATCCCGGCGGTGGCAGGGCTTCTTTATTTTCTGTGCAGCAGAAAGACACTCTGGCTGGTAAAGCCGCGGGGAGATTTCGCAGTGATCAAAGAAAGCTGCTTTAACGGGGCATCAGAGATGGTCACGAATCTGTCAGGAGCGGTCGTGACATTTTTGTATAATTTTATGATGTTAAAATATCTCGGAGAATCTGGTGTGGCGGCGATTACGATCGTCTTATATGGACAATTTTTATTTAATGCATTGTATATGGGATTTTCGATGGGGGTTGCCCCGGTCATCAGCTATAATTATGGGAGCGATAATCGAAGACTTCTACAGCGTATTTTTAAGATCTGCATCAGTTTTGTAAGTGTTTCTTCCATTCTGATCACAGCGATCGCACTTGTGGCATCCCCGGCCATTGTGGAGGTCTTTACACCGAAAGGAAGCGGCACATATAAGATTGCAAAGACGGGTTTTCTTCTGTTTTCGGTCAACTATATCTTTGCGGGCATAAATATTTTTGCCTCGGCAATGTTTACGGCGTTTTCCGATGGGAAGGTATCTGCGGTCATTTCATTTGTCCGTACATTTGTCATGATTGTGATCAATATTTTTTTACTGCCGTATTTGATCGGTGTAAACGGGATCTGGCTTGCGGTTCCGGCAGCAGAGTGTATGACGCTGTTTTTGTCCTGCGGTTATTTTTGGACAAAAAGAAAGAAATACCATTATCTGTAAAGCGGACCTGAGATAAAATTTCAGTGAAGAAAACAGAATTCATAAAAGACCTTCTGTCCCTGCAGGAAAAGCTCTTTACAAACGGAGCGGAGATTTCCTGCGGGGGCAGAAGGTCTTTTTTGGTTAGACAGCGTTTGAAGGAATAGATACCTCTTTGGCTGTAAATGCCCGGAAGATCTGAATGATCGACAGATGCAGATATGGCAGATATTCATCGATCGTCACTGGTTCCTCAAAAAGGATGCAGTTGTAGCAGGTTGCATTGACCAGCTCGATGATCGTAAAAAGCATTAGCTCAGGGTCTTTGCAGTGAATATGGTTTTTCTCCAGCATCCGCAGATAGTAGTCATAAAATTTCTCAGACTCTTCTGGGACATTGCTTGAAAAAGCGGTGCGAAAGATTCCCCAGGAAAGATTTTTTGCGAGAAACTGAAGCAGGGAGTGATCCTTCTTCAGACGCTCAATGATATAATCTGCAACGAAAAGCAGTTCCTGCTCAAATCCGGTGACTGAATGGCTGACAAGCGCCTCGTAGGCATCGCAGAAGAGCTGTCCGGCCTTGTAGACGATCAGCTTGTCGCGCAGATCATACTTGTCCTTAAAATATAGATAGAACGTACCTTTCGCAAGTCCGGCCCGGCTGACAATGTCAGAAATCGTCGTCTTTGCGAAGCCCTTATCGGTGAACAGTTCAAATGCATTCTGAAGGAGTGCATTTTTTTTAACTTTTTTATTTGTTTCTAATTTTCCCACTCTGATCCCTCCAAATCTCTTGTTAATATGTATTATTTACGATTCGGAAGAGAAAGTCAAGTTGCAAAAATGACCAATTTTCATTTTTAGTATTGACTATTGGTCATTTTTGAATATAATAAAGCTGTAAAGAAAAAAAGAAAAAAGTCAGGAGATGATTAGAGTGGTCAAAGTTGGTAAATGGATTGCCAGACACCGGATATTTATTTTATTGGTAAGTATCCTGCTGCTTGTTCCTGCGGCGATCGGGAAAGCAGAGACAAAGATCAATTATGACCTGCTCAGTTACCTTCCAGGTGATCTGGAAACAGTAGAGGGGCAGGATATCCTTGTGGACGAATATGGGATGGGTGCATTCTCCATGGTCGTCGTTGAAGGGATGGAATTAAAAGACGTACAGAAATTAGAGCAAAAGTTCAGTGAAGTGGAACATGTAAAGGATGTTCTGTGGTATGACGATGTGGCGGACATCAGTCTCCCGGTTGAGATGATCCCGGAGGATCTGCGGGAAGCATTTTTTAACGGAGACGCAACGATGATGCTGGCGCTGTTTGACAATACGACATCTTCCGATGAGGCGATGGAGGCGGTTACAAATATGAGAAAGATCGCGGATAAGCAGTGCTTCATCAGTGGTATGACGGGAATTGTCACAGATATTAAAAATATTTCTCTGCAGGAACTTCCAATCTATGTTGTGATCGCAACACTGCTTTCCTTCCTTGTATTGGAACTGACGGGAACATCTTTCCTTGTTCCGGTATTCTTTCTGATCAGTATCGGCGCGGCGATTTTGTACAATCTGGGAAGTAATATTTTCCTCGGGGAAATTTCCTATATTACAGAGGCGCTGACTGCAGTGCTGCAGCTTGGAGTCACGATGGATTATTCTATTTTCCTTTTGAACAGTTATGAGGAAAATAAACTGAGATTCCCGGGAGAGAAAGAACGTGCGATGGGGCATGCAATCGCAAATACATTTAAGTCTGTTGTCGGAAGTTCTGTCACGACAGTAGCGGGATTTATGGCACTTTGCTTTATGACATTTGCCCTCGGAAAAGACCTCGGGATCGTTATGG
This sequence comes from Faecalimonas sp., assembly GCA_026169575.1. Next base: position 6,606 of record JAPFCT010000050.1, on the reverse strand, counting down.
CAAAAGGGGTAGTCATCGGCGTACTTTGCTGTGTAACTTTGCTGCCATCTCTGATACTGATTTTTGATAAAGCGATCGAAAAGACAAAACACAGACCGCTGATCAAGAGCATTGACAAGCCGTCTGCATTTATTACGAAGCATTACCGTCTGTGGCTTGTTCTGTTTGCAGTGCTGCTGTTGCCTGCAGTTTATGGAAACAATCACACGAAGATCTACTATAATATTGCACAGTCACTGCCAGATACGCTGCCGGCCAATGTCGCAAATAAGAAGCTGGTAGATGATTTCAAGATGAGCAACATGCATATGATCCTGATGCAGAAAGATATGGATGCAAAGGAAAAACGAAAAATGCTGGAAGAGATCGATGAGGTCGAGGGAGTAAAATGGAGTCTTGGAATGAACACTTTGTTTGGACCGACGATCCCGGAATCGATGATCCCGGATGATATGAGGAAGATGCTTCAGAGCGACAATTATGAACTGGCATTTATCTGTTCCGAATATGAGTCTGCAACAGACGAAGTCAATGAGCAGATCAAAGAGATCGATCAGATTGTAAAAGATCACTCCAAAGGTGCGATGGTCATCGGGGAAGCTCCTCTGATGAAAGATTTGCAGGATGTCACAGATATTGACCTGAAGACAGTCAATGCAATTTCGATTCTCGCTATTTTCATCATTATTATGATCGTGTTTAAGTCAGTCTCACTTCCGGTCATTCTTGTGGCAGTCATCGAGTTCGCGATCTTTGTCAATATGGCGATTCCATATTACCAGGGAACAAGCCTTCCGTTTGTGGCAAGTATCGTTATCGGTACGATCCAGTTAGGAGCGACGGTAGATTATGCGATCCTGATGACAAGCCGTTATCAGAAAGAGCGCCGAAAAGGAAAAGATAAGAAGGAAGCGATCTCAATCGCGCACAGAGCGAGCATGCTCTCTATTATCAGCAGTGGATTCAGTTTCTTTGCGGCAACGTTTGGCGTGGCACTTTATTCGAAAGTAGATATGATCGGATCAATCTGTACACTGCTCGCAAGAGGTGCGCTGATCAGTATGTTTGTAGTGATTTTAATCTTACCGGCGATGTTTATGATCTTTGATAAATTGATCTGCAAAACGTCCGTAGGATTTCTTGGAAAGAAAACCGCAGAAGGGAGTAATTAGATATGAATAGAAATAAAGTAAGAACAAATACAAACCGGAAGATGGATCTGAAAAAGAAAATGACTGCAGGGCTTGCAGTCAGCATGGCGGGTCTGATGGGAACGATGCCGGTCTTTGCGGCAGATCCGGCAGATCAGCGGGTGTCAAAAGATGAGACAGTGTATGTCAACGCAGATGCAAGCGGAACTGAGCAGGAGATCACAGTGTCCAACTGGCTGAAAAATGCAGGTACGCAGAAAAATTTAAAAGATGAGACCGAACTGGAAAATGTCAAAAATGTGAAGGGCGATGAGACTTTTGAGGAAAGCGGAGATGCGATCACATGGCAGACCAACGGGGCTGATATCTATTATCAGGGAACAACTGAAAAGCAGCTGCCGGTATCGATGAAGATGACCTATTCTCTTGACGGGAAAGAGATGAGCCCGGAAGAACTGAAAGGACAGAGCGGACATTTGAAAATCCGGATCGACTATAAGAATCATGCGAAAAAGACTGTGAAAGTAGACGGAAAGAAGCAGGATGTCTATAGTCCGTTTGTAATGGTAACCGGGCTGATCCTGCCGGATGAGACCTTTTCCAATGTTGTGATCGACAATGGAAAGGTAATCTCTGATGGACAAAAGAACATGGTCATGGGGATTGCGATGCCGGGACTGAAAGAAAGTCTTGGATTAAACAGTGAAGATTTCAAGGAAGTATCCGATGATATCCAGCTGCCGGAAAGTGTGGAGATCACAGCTGATGTGACAGATTTTAAAATGGGCGCCACGTTTACGATCGCACTGTCAGATCTTCTGGACGATATGGACTGGAAAAATGTGACTGATTTTGATACATTAAAAAATTCTTTAAATGACCTGGAAGATGCGGCACTTCAGCTGGTAGACGGTTCTTCCCAGCTATTGGAAGGAGCAGAGACGCTTGGATCCAGCTATGAAGCGTTCGATCAGGGAGTTCAGACATTAAAAGACGGTATCAACACACTTCAAAGTGGTGCGGGGGAACTGAAAAACGGTGTCGACAGTTACACAGAAGGCGCAGATCAGTTAAATGCAGGCATCCAGCAGTACCTCGGCGCAGACGGGGAACTGAATGTGAAAGTGACAGAGTATGTAAATGGTGTTAACAAAGTTGTAAAAGGGGTAGAAGATTACACGGCAGGCGCTTCGCAGCTCTCAGAAGGGATCGCATCATACATTGGCGGTGAACAGCAGCTGGCAGCAGGTGCAGCACAGCTGACCGCATTAAAAGACGGACTGACACAGACGAAAGATGCAGTCGGACAGCTTTACGCGGCGATTGACGGAACAGGAGAAAATGATATCCAGGCAGCTTCCGGGAAACTGGCAGAGGGAACCCAGAAATTAAAAGATGCGGTAGATGGTATGAATGGGCTGCTTGCACAGGTGGATACGATGACCGCAGCCGGACAGCAGCTGATCACGCAGACAGAAGGACTTTCTCAGGTTATGCAGAACCAGATTGCAGTTCCGGTTCAGGAAATGATGGCAGACGGTCAGAAACTGATGGAGATCCTGGGAGCTGTCACAGCACAGCTGGAGACAGTAAGCGCAGACAGTGAAGCTGCTCTTTCCCAGGCAAAAGAAGCAGCGGTCAACGAAGTCAATGCACAGATCGCAGAGCGAAACAGCCAGATCGCAGCGGCAAATAATAAAGCGTCAGCAGCAAACGCACAGGTAGAAGCGGCAAAAGCACAGATCAGCAGCCAGATCGCAGCAGCTGAGGCAAATGGAGATGCAGAACTTGCAGCGTCTCTGCAGGGTGCGCTCGCGGCTGTATCCGGAATTTCCGTAGATGCAGGGATTTCAGAACTGGCGCCGGTCGCAGTACCTGACACCGCTGTAAAGGCAGGAAATGTCGATGTCAGTCAGCTGAAAGCACTGCTTGAAAATATGCAGAAATCCTTTGGCGAGGTAGAAGGAACCGTCAGAAATCTGATGCCGCAGCTGGCAGAGATGCAGGAGAAAATGGATCAGATCACTGCAATGAAGGATCAGATCCCGGCGGGGATGACAGACCAGTTAAAGGACAGCGTGACTGCACTGAATACGGGAATGCAGGGACTGCATGCAGCGATTGGAAGCTATGCTGACAATGTGAAGAAATTACAGGATGGTATGGCAGTGACTGTGCCGGATGCTTCTCAGGGAATCGACCAGCTGAATGCAGGATTTGCACAGCTTGGCGCAGCAAATGATGCCCTGCTTCAAGGTGCGGCAAAACTGCAGCAAAATACGCCGTCGCTGGTATCCGGAGTACAGACACTGGCAGGAGGAACGACTGAACTGAGCGGCGGTCTGAACCAGCTTGGAACACAGCTTTCTTCCGGCGGCGCGCTTCTTGCAGGAAACAGCCAGGTGCTCAGAGACGGTGTAAACACACTTGTAGCAGGAAGCAGCCAGCTCTCTTCCGGCGGCAGTACGCTTGCCTCTGCAAGCGGGAAAGTCAAGAGCGGAATTGCACAGCTTTCTGACGGGGCTTCCCAGTTAAAAGACGGCGCAGAGAAATTCAATGAAGAAGGGATCAAAAAGCTGCAGAAGACAGTGGAAGATGCATTGGAGAAGATCCTCGATAAAGTGGACGCACTGACATCGGAAGAATGTGCTTACGACACGTACAGCGGAAAAGCAGATAACATGGATGGAAATGTAAAATTTATCATCGAGACAGATGCGATCGAATAAGAGCGTACAGCTCAACGCAGAAAGAAAAGGAACAAAACTTCGAGGAAGTGGAGTTCCTTTTCTTTTTACAATATATTGAAATTTGCTTTTTGCGTTGTTACAATAGAGATACTGTCCGCAGGACACAATAGAGAAAGACAATTCGGACAGAGTTGTCTCGAAGCAGAAGGGAAAATGAAATGTCAACAGAATTAGAGAAATATTATAATAAATTTTGCGAGGAAAAACGCCTGACGAGAAGACATGGGAAGGTGGAATATATTACTTCAATGAAATACATCCATAAATACCTGGAAGGAAAAGAGGGGGCGAAGATTCTGGATGTGGGAGCCGGGACCGGAAGGTATTCGGTGCAGCTTGCAGAGGAAGGGTACGACGTGACCGCAGTGGAACTTGTCAGATACAACCTCGGGATTTTAAAATCAAAAGGAAGCAGTGTGAAGGCTTACCAGGGGACTGCGCTGAATCTGTCGCGGTTTGAGGCGGATTCTTTTGATATGGTGCTTGTGTTCGGCCCGATGTATCATCTGTACACGATGGAAGATAAGATCAAAGCGCTCGTGGAGGCAAAGCGCGTGGTGAAACCGGACGGAGTGGTACTGGTCTCCTACTGCATGAATGAATACAGTATCCTGACTTATGGATTTAAAGAAGGGCATATCCGGGAGAGCATTGCCTCCGGAAAGGTCAACGAAGCGTTTCATGTGCAGGCAGAGCCGGAGGATCTGTATGATTATGTGCGGCTGGAAGATATCTCCGCGATCAATGCAGGGGCCGGTATGAAGCGGATTGAGATCATTGCCGCAGACGGACCGGCAAATTATATGCGGCAGATTTTAAATGCAATGGATGAGGAGACCTACCAGACGTTTATTGAATATCACTTAAAGACGTGTGAACGTCCAGAATTACTGGGGGCGAGCGCGCATACACTTGATATTTTACAGATTGGGAAAGAAGGGGATTGGACAGCGTAGATGAAAGAAGAGGTAAAAAAAGACGGAAAACTATTTTTGGAGGAAGTATCAGAGAAACTTCAGGAGAGGCTTTTTAAACTTGCCGAAACACTTCTTGCAGGACAGCAGGAAATCGAGAACATGCATACCTATTACTGGGAGAACTATACGGAGATGGACCAGTACGGATATGAAGATTTTGACAATCAGCAGGCGCTGCTGCATCAGATCAACGCGAACAATGAGGCACAGCTTTTATACCAGCGTTTTCAGAAGATGTCGGACGCTCCGTTTTTTGGCAGAGTAGACTTTGTCTACGATGGCGAGGAGGACGCGGAAGTGTTCTACATCGGTATCGGAAATTTTGCCGAGCGCACCGGAGCAGTTCCGTTAATCTATGACTGGAGAGCTCCCGTAAGCGGACTGTTTTATGACTATGACAAGGGTCCGGCTTCCTATGAGGCTCCGGGCGGAATGATGGAAGGGCAGATCGAGGCCAAATGGCAGTACAAGATCCAGGGTGGAAAGATGCTCTATGGATTTGAAAGCGATGTAAAGATTGATGATGACATTTTAAAGCAGGAGCTTGGACAGAATGGGGACGTGCAGTTGAAAAATATTGTCCGTACGATCCAAAGGGAGCAAAATGATATTATCCGCAATACGAAAGATAAGATTCTAGTTATCCAGGGGGCGGCGGGTAGTGGGAAGACTTCGGTGGCATTGCACCGGATCGCCTATCTGCTGTACCATGACAGAGAACACTTGAAATCATCCAATATTCTCGTATTGTCTCCAAACGGTGTATTTTCAGATTATATCTCCCATATTTTGCCGGAACTTGGGGAGGAGAATATCCGGGAGATGAGCTTTGACCTGTTTGCTTATCAGGAATTGAAAGGAATTGTCCCGGACTGTGAGGACCGTTATCATCAGATCGAACGGCAGATGGAGGGAATGACGGAAGAAGAGCAGTCCCGCTATGAATTTAAGCAGTCGCAGGCATATATCGGGGCAGTGGAAGGATTTCTTGCGGGGCTGGAGGAAGATCTTGTGGAGCTGAAGGATTTTGAGTGGCGCCGGATGAAAAAGACAGAGGAAGAACTGATTGAGCTGTTCTACTTTAAATTTCAGGAAATTCCGCTTTTGGAGCGAATGTATGCGGTCATGGATTATGTGGTAGATGAGTTTGAGACACTGTATGGCAGAGATCTAAAGGAAGAAGAGCTGGAGGCAGTGCGCGAGAAATTTGACCGGATGTATGTGACAAGAGATGTTTACCAGATCTATAACTGGTTTTTGGAAGAAAACAGGTTGGAAACGCTTCCGGATGTACCTTATGAGAGCCGCATGCTTTCCTATGAAGATGTATTTCCGATGCTGTATCTGAAATACCGGTTAAGCGGAAAGGCAAAGCATAAGCAGATCAAGCATCTGGTCATCGATGAGATGCAGGATTATTCGTATCTTCAGTATGCTGTTTTGGAGACATTGTTTTCGTGCAGGATGACGATCCTGGGAGACCGGGCGCAGACGATGGATGGAAAGATCCAGGATGTCCTGACATTTCTCCCGAAGATTTTCGGAAAAGAGATTCGCACGATCGTGATGAATAAAAGCTATCGAAATACAATCGAGATCGCCCGTTACGCAGAACAGATCACGAATGTGACCGGGTTGGAATTCCTTGAGCGTCATGGGAAAGAAAAAAAAGAAAAAACAGTTTCAGGCATTGCAGATGCACTTTGTGAGATTGAGGAACAGCTGCAT
>JAPFCT010000371.1 GCA_026169575.1 Faecalimonas sp. | reverse complement strand
CCTCTGCGTATATAGGAGAGATCTGCTATGGTACCGGGAGCGGAAGAACAAAGAAAGCTTCGGAGCAGGAGGCGGCCTATCAGACAATCCTGAAGCTGAGAAAGAAAGAGCAATAGGTGAACGATGTATTTAAAGAGTATCGAAGTACAAGGATTTAAATCTTTTGCAAATAAGATCTTGTTTGAATTTCACAATGGGATCACGGGAATCGTGGGGCCAAACGGAAGTGGGAAGAGTAATGTCGCTGACGCCGTGCGCTGGGTGCTCGGAGAACAGCGTGCAAAGCAGCTCCGCGGAGGTTCCATGCAGGATGTGATCTTCTCAGGTACAGAAAACCGGAGGCCATTAAGCTATGCATCCGTTGCGATCACGCTGGACAATGCAGATCGTCAGCTTCCGGTCGACTATCAGGAAGTGACTGTCACAAGAAAACTGTACCGCTCCGGTGAGAGTGAATATCTGATCAACGGGACGGCATGCAGACTGAAGGATGTCAATGAACTTTTCTATGATACCGGGATCGGAAAGGAAGGATATTCGATCATCGGGCAGGGGCAGATTGATAAGATCTTAAGCGGAAAACCGGAAGACCGGAGAGAACTTTTTGACGAGGCCGCAGGAATTGTGAAATTTAAGCGAAGAAAGTATCTTTCTGTGAAAAAGCTGGAAGATGAAAGGCAGAATCTGGTCCGTGTCAATGATATTTTATCGGAACTGGAAAAGCAGGTTGAGCCGTTGAGAAAGCAGTCTGAGACCGCAAGGATCTATCTGAAGAAAAAGGAAGAATTAAAAACGTATGACATCAATATGTTTTTAATGGATACGATCCGGTTAAAAGAGCAGACAGAAGCGGTGAGGATCTCCCTTGCAGATGCAGAAAAGGAACTGACACAGGCGCGGGAGAAGCAGGAAGAATTAAAGCAGCGCTACGAGAAACAAGGACAGCAGCTTTCCGGGATTGAACAACAGATCGAAGCGTGCCGCAGAAAAAGCAATGAGAAAGTTCTGGCAAGACAGCAGATGGAGAGCCAGATTAAACTCCTGCATGAACAGATCCGCACGGCGAAAATGAGTGATACGCATTATGATCAGCGCCTTCTTGCAATTACAAAGGAGCTGGAAGACCAGCAGGCGCAGAGAGTGACATTTTTGAAAGAGCGGGAGGAACTGCAGGAGCAGCTTTTGAAAATAAAAGAAGAGAAAATACTGGCGGAGAACCGTCTGAAAGAGGTACAAAGCCAGATCGCAGAGCTTCTTGCTGTCGTGGAGGAAAAGAAAAACGACACCATGCAGCTTCTGGAAAACCGTGCCTCAACAAAAGCGAAACTCCAGCATTATGACACGATGCTGGAGCAGACAAAGGTACAGCGGGCACAAATGAATCAGCGGCTGATCGAGATGAAAAGCAATTCCGGGGAGCAGGAAGCACAGTTAAAACAGTATGAAGAGGAAGTTTCTGCTGTTCAGAAAGAGATTGCAGCATATCAGGATAAGGGCAGCCTTCTGGAGCAGGAGATAGCTGCGCTGCAGGACAGATTGAAAGATCAGAATGAACAGCTCCGGATCGGTCAGACGACTTTTCACAGGGAGCAGTCAAGACTGGAATCTCTTCGTAATCTGACGGAGCGTTATGATGGCTATGGAGGAAGTATCCGGAGGATCATGGAACGCAAAGAGGAGGAATCTGGACTTCTGGGAGTTGTGGCAGATCTGATCAAGGTTGACAAGACTTATGAGATTGCAGTGGAGACGGCTCTTGGAGGAAATATCCAGAATATTGTCACAGACAACGAGGAGACTGCCAAGCGCATGATTGAATTCCTGAAACGGAACAAATACGGACGTGCGACCTTTCTTCCTCTGACCGGGATCCAGGGAACTTCCGGAATCCGTCAGCCGGAGGCATTGAAAGAAAAAGGCGTCATCGGCCTTGCAAGTACACTTGTAACTGCGGATGGAAAGTATCAAAAGCTTATCGATCATCTGCTCGGCAGGACGGTCGTGGTAGATACGATCGATGATGGGATCGCGCTGTCACGAAAGTACCGTCAGTCTCTGCGGATCGTAACATTAGAAGGAGAGCTGATGAATCCCGGAGGCTCTATGACCGGGGGAGCTTTCAAAAATGCAAGCAATCTCTTAAGCAGAAGACGGGAGATTGAAGAGTATGAAAAAGCAGTACGCAGGCTGTACCGTGAAATGCAGGAGATGCAGTCTAAAGTGACCCGCGATAAAGAAAGGCGTACTGCCTGCTATGCAGAACTTGGGAAGATCCGCGAAAGCCTTCAGGAACTATATGTGAAACAGAATACTGCGAAGATGAATCTTGCACAGGCAAAGGGAAAGCAGGACGAGACGGCACAGGCATTTACCGATATCCGCCAGGAAGGGATGCATCTGGAGAAACAGATGGAAGAGATCCTTGAAAATCAGGAATCAATCCAGATGGAACTGGAGACATCTCAGCTTTTGGAAAAAGAATTTCAGAGAAAGACCGAATCCCTTCAAAAAGAGATAGAACAGAAAAAAGAAGAGGAAGCAGGCTGTCTGAAGCAGTCCGAGGCAGTGCATCTCAGGGCCGCAGCGCTGGAGCAGAAAGAACTGTTTCTCCAGGAGAATCTAAAACGGATGGAAGAGGAAATGCTGCGCAGGTCGCAGGAGGAGGAGACGCTCCGGACTGGAAAGAAACGTGCTGCGGATGATATTACAGAACGTGAGCAGCAGATCGGAAAGCTTCAGGAAGAGATCGTTCAGATGGGAGAAGCAGTAAGCGCGGCAGAGAAGACACTTACATCTTATACAGAACAAAAAGAAAAAGTGCAGGAGGAGCAGAAAGTAATTTTTGAAGAACGGGAAACGCTGTCACGCCATCTTTCCGATCTTGATAAAGAATTGTTTCGCCTGGAAAGTAAAAAGTCTGTGATGGAAGAGCAGACAGAAAAACTGATGGATTACATGTGGGAAGAATATGAGCTGACCTATTCTCATGCACTGGAACTTCGAAAAGAAGATATGACGGACCCAGCGTGGATCAAGCGGGAGATCCAGCGGCTGAAAACAGAGATAAGAGCGCTCGGAACGGTCAATGTTAATGCGATCGAAGACTATAAAAATGTACTGGAACGTTATGAATTCCTGAAAGGTCAGCACGATGATCTTGTGGAGGCGGAAAAGACATTGCTTCAGATCATTGAAGAACTGGATACCGCGATGAGAAATCAGTTTCAGGAGCAGTTTGCAAAAATCGCAAAAGAGTTTGACCATGTATTTAAACAGCTTTTCGGG
>JAPFCT010000239.1 GCA_026169575.1 Faecalimonas sp. | reverse complement strand
GTTTTGCAGCATCCTCAAATAAATACATGATTACTTTATATTTAAATGCCTCTGTAAATTTTTCATTATCAAACCTGGAAGCATCAAATTTTTTTGTTTTCTTATCAATTGACATCACTTCGCCTGAAATAAAATATGGCCCCAGCAGCTTGTCTTCAGTGACTCTGCACTGAGAACTGCTTAACACTTCATTAATTCTCATGCGTAATTTATTCCAGTTGATGTTCTTTTTCTCCAACTTTGACGGAACTTTAAATACAACATCCTGCATTGTCTCCATATTATCATTAATGCTGATATATTTAAAGTCCCACCTTCTTTTAAACGCCGTATCCATAGGATAAACTCCCTGGTCTGCACTATTCATCGTTGCCCATATATACATATTGGGAGGAATATACATTTTTGAAAAGGACTCCAATACTGTACTCTTTTCATCATCCGGCATGTCATCGAATCCATGAACAAATTTTCCTGCAAAATATAATTTTAATTCTTCACTTGTTTCAATAGAATATTCACTCCTCCCCTCCTTTCTGTCTAACAGTTGGAAAATATCTCCAAATGCCGCAGCGGGATTTGCTCTGTTGATTTCTTCAATTACCAGCAAAAAGTTCTGGTCCGGGTTTGCATATGCCTTTTCTAAAATCCGGATAAACGGGCCCGGAACATAGGAATAAACAATTTCTTTCCTCTCCATTTTGGGCTTATAAGTACCAACAAAATTAGGATATGAATAGTTCGAATAAAATGTCACTCTCTCATACGAGTTTTTATCCATAAAGTATTTTTCCTGTAACTGCTTTAACTCATGGCTCTTCCCTGTACCTGGTGCTCCAAATACTAAATAATTATGTGATTCTGGAAGTTTAGGAGCGGAATATTGAATACTTTCCAAATCAATATTTTGTTCTTCTTCCATTTTCTGCTTATTTAACATTTCTTTATAAATAAAACAAAACATCTGTTTTGATATAAGAACCGGATTGGAGCCAGATAATTCATGTAAAAGTTCCGGAACAACGTCAGCCCCTTTTTCTACTTCCATTTTCTTTATCAGTTCTATTTCTCCATTCTTCAAAACATTTGTTACTTCCAACAATATTTTTACTTTTTCTACCGGTTCTGGATAGTACCCCAGAATAAAGTCTCCCGTTTCTATGCCGCTAATTCCTTCTTCATTTTCCTGCGAGGAATAACTGAATAAAATTTCCTTTCCAGTATCCAGCACTGTAAATGTCTGGATTAAGGTTTCTATCTCCATCAAATAATATTTATGCATCTTCGTCCTCCATTTCAAATTTATACTTTCTCCATGTGCAAAAGCGTTTCACTCTGGCAATATCATTCTTTACTTCAATTTCAATAAATTCTCCACTGGAAAAATCACCAAGCATACTCCTCTCCCCTGACAGCAAATCATAAAACTCCGTTAATTCCGGAGAATCTGTCCTCTTCTTTTCCGAACACAAATAGATTAATTTCAACCGCTCCCCGCCAACATTTGAGGATACAGAATCCAGTAAATTTATCCTGTCCTTTGTCAGCACTTCAAATCCACTCTTTTGTCTTTTCAGTATCACTACATTGAGGCGCTTTTTCAAATTTATAAAATATTGTGATTCTCCTTTGACAATCTGCCTTTCCAACACAATTTCGTCTCCGGCACATACACTATATTTATTATAATATGGCCCCAGACCTACCACGCGCTTTTCCCGTCCCATTGTATAACGAAGATTGATAATTTCTCCATTTTCTTTATTTATAAAACCAATTTGTTTATTCACTGCCGGAAATAAATCCGAAATATCCAGATTTTTCGGAATCAGCACATATGTATCATTTGTTCTTGCTTTTCCCAGTTCTGTATTATTCAATTTTTTAATAACCTGAGTTATCTTCACTCTTATCATCTCCTCTATTCGAGATACTTCTTAATAATTTCCGCTATCCCCCGCGCCATTAGCGGAGGTACTGCATTTCCAATCTGCATATATGTTTTAAGATACGCGCCCCAAAACAGATAATCGTCTGGAAACGATTGCACTCTCGCAGCTTCCCTTGGTGTTAATGCTCTGATCTGAGCAGGATGAATATGAGAATGACAATCCATTCTCAAATGTGCTGTAATCGTTCTGCATGGTCTGTCGGCGTATAATTTATAATACTTATCTTTAAAACAATGATTTCTGTGTGCATAGGGCATAATATCCGCTATCTTTTCATCTGTCGCATCATCTCCCTGATTAAGTCTTCTGTAAATTTCATAATTTACATCACTAACGTATCTGGCTTTGTGATTATACACATAAGGAATTTTTCTCCCTTCATTAATTAAATTTAAATACGCATTTCCATTGTTTTCAAAGGTATTAATATCAATTTTTTTCCCGGTAACATCACTGTCTACTTCGTTTACATTTTTTATTCTTGGTGCTTCCAGCGCTTTGAGATCATTTAATGCATCCTGCAGCACATATTGTCTGTTATTTTTACAGTTTTCTTCTATTTGTACAAAAATCTCCTCCGGAGTTATATTTTTTTCTCTGATAATATCATTGCGGACCGCTATATAAATCAATCGTTCCCTGCTTTGTGCCACGGAAAAATTCTGGGAATTCAGTACCCGGTAACCCACTTTATAGGAATACACCTTCCCATTTTTTTTAATTTTCAACGTCTCATAATCTTCAACTACCTGGTCTGCCACTTTAAGCATCCCCTTCACATTCTCCATCACCACAAATCTGGGAACAATCTTTTCAACAGCCTGTATAAAATACTTATATAACTTATTGCGCGGATCGTCAATTACTCTCTGCCTGTTTGCCTGACTGAATCCCTGGCAGGGAGGTCCTCCAACAACAATGTCTATTTCTTCTTTAATATAGTCTTCGATATGATCGATAATTTGCTTAATATCACCCTGGATCAATTTATCACCTGGTAATTCAGGGTGATTATATTTATATGTCTGAATACATACGTCTTCAATATCATTTGCAAGTTTCACATGAAAACCTTCTTGTAAAAAACCAAGACTCAATCCACCAGCCCCACAAAAAAAATCAACTAAAGTTCTCCCCTTCTTTTGTGCTGCTTTTCTTTGTATTTCTTTTCTTTTTGAATTGTATAATCTATCCAGTAGTCCTCCCATAGATTTTTTATTTAAAACTGCAAGTTTTACCGCAATTTCAAATGTGTGATAAGATTCCCCTAATATTTTTTTCAATTCTGGTAATTCCGAGCTATTATCAAGAACTCCTATTTTTTTTAATTCCTCTTCTATAGGAACCCCTGGAAAATCTGTAAACTTTATACAATATTTTTCGCAGAAACATTGCACAAGCCGGATATATACATTAATCTGTTCAATAAAGAAATTTTTTTCCGTTTTACTGTCTATTTGAGATGCTGGTTTAAATATCATTTTCTCCAACTCCTTTAAATTTCTATGATCTTATCTTTTATGCACTTCGCAATTGCTTCTGCAAGAAAAGGCGGAACAGCATTTCCTATCTGTTTAAATTGTTCTGTCCTTGGTCCCTCAAATACAAAATCATCCGGAAACGACTGAATTCTTGCCGCTTCTCTCACTGTAAAAGTTCTTCCCTGCTTATAGTCAGGATGAATAAATTGATTTCCATCTTTATATAAATGGGCAATAATCGTCTTTGACGGGAGATCCCACCACTGGACAGTATAGCTGTTTCCAAATACTCTTTGCTTCTCGTGTCTTAAATCTTCTCTGTTAGCCAGCAGTTCCTGAAATGTCCAGTGATTCTTACTCATAGCCACATATCTTGCTATGTCCGTATTGTTATGCTTTCTTGCAACATGATCACGCAGTACCGTATCACTCTCTGCCCTGATTTTTTCTAAAAACTTATTACTTCTGTCAGACTTAAATTCAATTACAGACTGACCTTCACCAGGTTTGATTGCCGGCAATTCTTCAATAGCATCTCTTACTGTTACATACTTTTCCAACCCTTCCCTTTCTTCTTCCGGCATGTCCGGGTCATAATGAGTTTTTCTGATTCCACCATACATTTCTTCCGGAGAAATATCAATATCTTTTCTTATACCGATAATGATTACCCTTTTTCGTATTTGGGGAACACCATAATTTGCTGAATTAAGTATATTAAGTGCGGGGTCAAACTTCACATGATAATTTTCACTTAATGCTTTGACAATAGAATCTACTATATGCTTTCCATTAATTCTTGCAGTTAACATACCAGTAACATTCTCAAATACAAAAAATTTAGGCATGTAATGATTTAACACCTTTACATAACTTTCAAACAAATAATTCCTTGGATCATTTTTCATTCCATTGTCATCCTTTGCTCTTCCCAGACTTGAATATGCCTGGCACGGGGGCCCGCCAATAATAACATCAACATCCTCGTCTCCAACAAGTTCTTTAATCTTGTTATCATCAATATTTCTTATATCATCGACAATTAAATTATGCCGTGGAAAATTTCGTGAATACGTTTTCGCAAAAGCCGGATTACATTCTACAGAAAAAACATTTTCAAAATGAGCTTTGTCAAAGCCTAATGATAATCCTCCTGCTCCGCAAAACAAATCTATATATTTATATGCCATTACTTTTTCCTCCATTTTTCTGTTCGAACAAGTGCCTATGATATTCTAAATATCTTTTTCTCCGTTCATTCAAAACGCATTCATCAAGCTTCATTTTTTCAAAATCTGCCCGTACAGCCTCAGCAACATTTTTCC
>JAPFCT010000263.1 GCA_026169575.1 Faecalimonas sp. | reverse complement strand
GCATGTGTCAGAGCGTCCATACCAGTATAAGCAACCTGATGTGCAGGAAGTGCTTCTACTAATTCAGAGTCAACGATTGCAACATCCGGTGTGATGTTAAAGTCTGCCAGAGGATACTTGATTCCTTTTGCATAATCTGTAATAACAGAGAATGCTGTCACTTCTGTTGCAGTTCCGGATGTAGACGGAATTGCAGCAAATTTTGCTTTCTGTCTTAATTCCGGGAAGTTAAACGGAATACATAAATCTTCAAATGTCACATCTGGATATTCGTAAAATACCCACATTGCTTTTGCGGCATCAATCGGAGAACCTCCGCCCATTGCCACGATCCAGTCTGGCTCAAATGCGCGCATTGCTTCAGCACCTTTCATAACAGTCTCTACGGATGGATCTGGCTCAACACCCTCGAATAACTGAACTTCCATGCCGGCTTCTTTTAAATAGTTCACAGCTTTGTCAAGAAATCCCTGACGCTTCATGGAACCTCCGCCGACTACGAGAATTGCTTTTTTCCCTTTCAGATTCTTCAGTTCTTCCAGACATCCTTTTCCGTGATAAATGTCTCTTGGTAATGTAAATCTTGCCATTGTCATGCATCTCCTTTGAATATGTATTGTTAATTTTTAAACAATTATATTATATCACTGTTAACAATTTAACGCAATTCTTTTTTTGTTATTTTACAAACAATTTATCTTCCTTTTACATTTTTATTCGTAATAGTAGGTCAATGTATAGTTTCTCTTTGTCACTGCACTCGCACGGCCTTTTTTGTCTATTAAAACTGCAGAAAACAATGTATTTCCCTCCGGCATTTCAACCGGCTCCTCATATTTGTAGGAATTTTCCGAATCTTTTTCCGGTGTCTCTCCGTTAAATGTATAGTACGCTTCATACCCTTCCGGAACTTCAATCTCGATCGTTGTATATTCATAATATTGTCCCGTTGTCGGCGTCACTGTCGGTGCATCTGCCAGAGGAAGTTCTACGGTATAGGTTTTTTCTTCCGAAAGACTTGGAATTCCTTTTTTATTTACAGCAATCGCCTTGACTGTCGTGGTACCTTCCGGGATAGGGATAGGTTCTTCATATCTGGTGCTTTCTGTGGTAGGCTCGGAACCATCGGTTGTGTAATAGATTTCCTTTTCTTTGGACTCTAATTCCAGTTCCTGCACTTCTTCATACTTACTGTCATCCAGACTGAACTTTGGCTCTTTTACCCGGTAGGATTTTAATTCCGTAAGAACGTTTTCCTCCTCACAGTCATCGAGCAGAATTGGAATTTCAGTCTCCTGGTCGGTAGCAATATAAAAATCGATCAGTTCTTTATACAATTCTGTACTGGAAGGATTTGCTTCGATCGCATCCCAGAATACCATCTCCGCTGTATCAAGATCTTCCTGGGCGTTGTACACTGCCGCAAGTCCGGCATACGCTTCTGCACGCGCCGGTTTTTTCTCGATTGCTTTCTCAAATGTACGGATTGCGAGGTCATACTTCTGTTCTTTTGCCAGTGCATACCCCTTTTTTATCTTTCCACTGTAAGAACTTTTGTAGATCCCGGCACTGAGAAGTACAAGAAGTCCGACAGAGGTAACTGTTGCACCGATCATCAGTCTTCTTTTTTTTCTTCTGACTTCTCTGCGGCGCGCAAGACGCTTCTTTCTCCGCGCCTCTTCCTCTGCCTCGATCTGGCTTCTTCTCCGGACAGATTCCTGCTTCTGCTGTTCTTCCTGTTTTTGTTGCCTTAGTTTCTCCTGTATCGCCTGACGATAACGCTCCAGTTCATTCTCTGAAGTTTCTCCCCCGTCAATAGCGTCTCGTACCTGCTCCGCCAGCATATCATCCAGCGGATTATAATCTGGAACAATTCTGACTTCTGCGCCACAATACGGACAATATCCTAGATCATATGTAATTTCTGATCCGCATTTTGCACATTTCATTTAGTAAAAACCCCCTGTTTGCATGCCGCCTCCACACAGTTATACATCAGCATAGCCCGTGTCATCGGTCCTACTCCTCCTGGAACCGGTGTGATTGCGGCAACTTTTTCTATTACATCATCATAGTCAACATCTCCACACAACTTGTTATTTTCATTTCGGTGGATGCCGACATCGATCACGACTGCATTTTCTTTTATATATTCATTTGTAATGAATTTTGGTTTCCCGACTGCCGCCACAAGAATGTCTGCACGCTTTGTGATTTCTTTTAACTCTTTTGTGCGGGAATGTGCAACTGTCACAGTTCCATGCTCGCGCAAAAGAAGAAGTGCCGTCGGTTTTCCGACATTATTGCTCCTTCCGACAACAACACATTCTTTCCCGCTGATGGAAATACCAGAGCGCTTTAACAGTTGGATCACGCCCGCCGGGGTACAACAGTCAAATCCATCTTCCCCGATGCAAAGTTTACCGATATTGACCGGGTGAAATCCATCTACATCTTTTGCCGGATCAATCGCCTTTACAATTTTCGACTCATCCATATGAGGCGGAAGCGGAAGCTGTACAAGGATTCCATGTACATCGCTGGTATGATTTAACTGATCGAGCAGTGTGAGAAGTTCCTCTTCCGATGTCTCTTCTGGCAGTTCATAGGAACGTGATTCAATCCCTACATAAGCACAGTCTCTTTTCTTCCCATTGACATACACTGTGGATGCCGGATCATCTCCCACCTGTATCACAGCAAGGCAGACCGGTCTGCCCTCCAGTTTCATCTGCGCTACCTGTTCTTTTAATTCTTCTTTGATCTGCATCGCAATCTGTTTTCCGTCAATAATCTGCGGCATATTTCATCTCTCCTTAAAATAAACCTGTAATATTGCCATTTGCATCTACATCAATATGATTTGCAGCAGGAACTTTCGGAAGTCCCGGCATTGTCATGACAGCTCCGGTAAGCGCTACCACAAAGCCTGCTCCTGCATTTACATATACTTCACGGATATGCATGTC
>JAPFCT010000180.1 GCA_026169575.1 Faecalimonas sp. | reverse complement strand
TTTGGCATGTTCAACCTCCTGTATTTTTCGTTGTAATTTTATGATAAACAAGAATTTAGCGGCTTAAAGGTCAATGTCAGAGACATCCAATTCGCCGGACATAAGTTTCGGCAGAAGTGTATCACGAGTATTGGCAAGAATCTTGGATTCTTTTGTGTTTTCCTGCATTGCACTATACATTGGCGAAACTATATTCTCGAACTTTTCTAATGTTTTTTCGTCAGGAATATATAGTTGCATTGCGTTCAGAATATTGGTTGTCATGCTTGGCACAGCAGAGCCAGCATTCAATGAAGCAAGGTCTTTGCCTTTTAAAAAGTGATACACAAATTTTGCAATATTAGGACGAAGCATTTCGGTATAGAACATTGTATCCACCGACCAAAATGCACCGTTAACATACATAACATTGTTAAGTGTACCTTTACGGGGGATAAGGACAGATTCGCCAGTATACAGAGGTTTTTCTACATATCGCATTATTCCACCTGATCCATATACTGGATAGTTTCCGTCAGCCAGTTTTTTATGATCTTTTCCATATTTAACTGAGATTAGGTCAGACAGCTGCCCTGGGCTCCAACTTTCTTGTCGGTGCTCAATAAACATACGGCTGTAAATTGCCTGAGCTTGTTGCTCTAAATTCTTGTTTATCATAAAATTACAACGAAAAATACAGGAGGTTGAACATGCCAAATTTATTTACAGAGGATACATACGAACAGGCAATCATTGAATTGTTTGAAAACATGGGCTATGACCACCTCTACGCTCCGGATTTTGATAGAGATTATACCAGTCCGCTTCTGGACTCTATTCTGAGAGATAGCTTGGTGCGTATCAACCGTGGTCTGCCTGTAGAAGCTATTGATGAGGCACTGGCCAAATTGAAGAATTTTGATACCGGAAGCCTGCTGCAGAAGAATATGATATTTATGGATTATCTGCAAAATGGCATCACGGTTAAGTTCTTTGTGAAGGGCGAGGAGCAATCGTCGATTGTACGTTTGATTGATTACCAAAATGTAAAAAACAACTCTTTCTATGTGGTAAATCAGTTTACATTTCTTGAAAACGGAAATAACCGTCGCCCAGATATTATTCTATTTATAAATGGATTGCCTCTTGTTTTGATGGAATTAAAGAGTCCGGCGAAAGATGAAGTGGGAGCGGAGAATGCATTCCATCAGATTCGCAATTATATGCAGGACATACCATCTATCTTTTATTATAACGCAATCTGTGTAATTAGCGATTTGTCTACAAATAAAGCAGGAACGATCACTTCCGGATTAGATCGCTTTATGGAATGGAAAACAAAAGACGGTAATTACGAAGATACTGCGTATGCGTCCTTTGAAACTTTCTATGAGGGTATGTTCCAAAAGGAACGTTTACTTGATATTTTGAAGAACTTTATTCTTTTCTCAGGCGTTAGCAATAGTCGTTTCAAAGTATTAGCCGGATATCATCAATATTTTGCAGTCCGCAAAGCAATCGAAAAAGCAAAGGTAGCAACTAAGACCGATGGCAAGGGTGGCGTGTTCTGGCATACACAGGGCTCCGGTAAGTCATTATCTATGGTTTTCTATGCACATTTATTGCAGGATGCATTAGACAGTCCGACAATCGTAGTTATGACAGACCGTATTGATTTGGATGATCAGCTTTATGCACAGTTCTCACAATGCGCAGATTTTTTGCGTCAGACACCGGTACAAGCAGAGAGCAAGGAACATTTGAAGGCACTTCTTGATGGCAGAAGTGCGAATGGAATCATATTTACTACGATGTTTAAGTTTGAGCGTGGAGAGAAAGCCTTATCGGAACGTAGAAACATTGTTGTTATGGCAGACGAAGCACATCGTGGGCAGTATGGTTTTGATGAGAAAATCGTTATGTCAGAGAATGAAAATGGTGAAAAGGAAGCGCATACGGTAATTGGTAATGCCCGTGTTATTCATGACGCATTGCCGAATGCTACATTTATTGGCTTTACTGGTACACCGATTTCAGCTAAGGATAGAAATACGCGTGAAGTTTTTGGTGATTATATCGATGTTTATGATATGACACAGGCCGTGGAAGATGGCGCTACTCGTCCGGTTTATTATGAAAGCCGTGTTGTTCATCTAAAGTTGGATGAGAATACGCTGGCGTTAATTGATTCCACTTATGATGTCTTGGAGCAACAATCCGACGCGCAAACGATCGAGAAGAGCAAAAAGATGCTTGGCCAGATGGAAAGCGTACTGGGAGCAGATTCTACGATTGAATCTCTTTGTGAGGATATCGTTGAACATTATGAAAAATACAGAGCAAATCTTCTGACAGGTAAAGCCATGATTGTGGCGTATTCTCGTCCGATTGCAATGAAAATTTACCGCCGTATCTTAAAAATTAGACCTACATGGACAGATAAAGTGGGTGTGGTTATGACTGGCGGCAACAATGACCCAGAAGATTGGAAAGAGATTATCGGAACCAAAGCGCACAAGGAAGAACTCGCGAGGAAATTTAAAGATAATAATGATCCGATGAAAATAGCCATTGTTGTAGATATGTGGC
>JAPFCT010000396.1 GCA_026169575.1 Faecalimonas sp. | reverse complement strand
TCCATGGTCTTACGGTGCGGTGTTTGCAGAACTGGAGCCGGGAGTCGTGGAGATCAGGCTGCTTGGGGAAAAAGAATTTTTAAAGACTTCGCAGGTAGGAAATGATCTGATCTTCCGTCATCATGCGAGGACACATCCGGCATTTTATGTGACGTACAGCAAAGAGATCGTGCTGCAGGATATCGTACTGCATCACTGTGTCGGGATGGCGGTGATCGCCCAGTTTTCAGAAAATCTTACAATGCGAAGATTTGACGTACGCAGACACCCGGAGAAGAAGCGGATCTTTACAGCGACTGCAGATGGATTTCACCTGATCTACTGCAGGGGGAAAATTCATATTCAGGACTGTCTGCTGGAAAACCAGCTGGATGATCCGCTAAACATCCATGGGATCTACGGAAGGATCCACAAGATCATCAGTGAGCGGGAAGTACTGGTCGAACTTGTGGAAGGGATGCAGAAAGGAGTTCCGCTTGGGAAGAAAGGGGAGCAGTTCCGGATGATCGACAATGAGACAATGCTGGAAATGGGGACTGCCAGACTGGAAGAACATCAGATGCTTAACGGAGATTACCAGTATATGAAGTTTGATCATCCGGTTTCAGAGTGGAAGGAAAACTTTGTAGTAGAAAATACAGATTATGTGCCGGATGTACTTGTAGAAGGATGTACGTTCCGGAACAACCGGGCGAGAGGACTGCTCCTGACGAGCGCAGGTGATGTGCTTGTGAGAAAGAATGTATTTCAGACCGCAGGTTCGGCGATCTTGATCGAGGGAGATTCCAACTACTGGTTTGAGTCGGGGGCAACAAGGCATATCGTTGTAGAGCAGAATCAGTTTATCGACTGCGCCTATGTGCCGGACTGGGGAAATGCGCCGGTCCAGGTATCACCGAGCGCTAAAACATATGTGGAAGGACAGCGCTATCACAAATATTTAGAGCTGCGTGACAATGAATTTTACTGTTTTGACGACCGGATCTTATGGGCGCAGAATATTGAAGAGATCCGAATGCGTGGAAATAAGGTCTTCCGGACAGAGACATTTCCTCCGATCGAGGGGGAACGGTTCTGCCTGGACGGGGTGCTGAAGTTTGAGGAAAAGTAATGAGGATAGAATGGGATAGAAGGAGAACTGACAGAATGAAGCGAGAAAAATTAAAGGTAGGAATGATTGGTTTTGGAGCCAGGGGAACGCTGCTTTTGCGGGATATCATCCTTCCGCTTGGAAAAGCAGATATCAAGTCTGTCTGTGACAGCTATGAAGACCGCGCAGAAAAAGCGGCAGACAAGGTCGAGGAGGTGCAGGGGACAAGACCGGCAGTGACCTTAGATTATCATGAGGTCATTGCGGACCCGGAAGTCGATACAGTGATCATCACCTGCGCATGGGAAGATCACATTGCGATCGCGATCGAGGCGATGCGTGCGGGAAAGGCGGTTGGCATGGAAGTCGGCGGAGCATACACGGTGGAACAGTGCTGGGATCTTGTTCGGACTTATGAGGAGACAAAGACACCGGTCATGATGCTGGAGAACTGTTGCTATGGGCGCAGAGAAATGATGGCGATGCATATGGCAGAACTTGGCGTCTTCGGAACGGTTGTACACTGTAAAGGAGGCTACCACCATGATCTTAGGGATGAAGTGAGTGGCGGGGAAAAATACCGCCATTACCGTTTGCGAAATTATCTGAACCGGAACTGTGAGAATTATCCGACTCATGAACTGGGACCGATCGCGCAGCTCCTTCACATCAATCATGGGAACCGGATGGTATCACTGACTTCTACGTCTTCGAAGGCGGCAGGGCTTCATGAATATATTGTGGATCGTCTTGGGGAGGATCATGCGCTTGCAAACGCGACATTTGCCCAGGGAGATGTGGTGACAACCGTGATCCGCTGTGCCAAAGGAGAGACGATCACCCTGACGCTTGACACTACCCTTCCGAGATATTACAGCCGGGATTTTACCGTGCGCGGCACAAAGGGAATGTATGAAGAAGTGACAGATTCGGTATTTCTCGATAAACAACATGAGGAATATGATTTTAAATGGAAAGAACAGTGGGGAAATGCAGAGGAGTACAGCAAAGAGTATGAGCATCCGATGTGGAAGCAATACAGAGAAGAAGGGGTGCGGGGGTCCCACGATGGAATGGACTGGCTGGTATTTCGAGAGTTCTTTGACAGCATTTTAAATGGAACTCCGTGCCCGATCGATGTCTATGATACTGCGGCATGGATGTGTATCACAGCGCTTTCGGAAGAGTCGATCCTCGCAGGCGGAAGAACGGTGATGATCCCGGACTTTACAAAGGGAGCATGGACGACAAGATAAAGCGGGCGTTCGGATATTTATTATCATAGCTGGAGAGATCCATTATCATAGCAAGATGGGATGTCACATGGAAAAAGGATATGCTGCCATCAGACAGGACAGTGAAAGATCAAAGTCCTATAGAAGGCAGCATATCCTTTTTGTCATATGAAAGTGACAGTCGCTGAATTTAACTTTCTGAAACGGCATCCTTTACAGGACTTTTCCTATTGATCCACTCATATACGGCTTCAAACACGTTGTGAAAGAGCAGTCCGTACACCGAACCGAGCGCATTTGTGAGTACACGGAGGATAATTGCTCCGGCAACCCCAAAGGAAGCCATGGCGATGGACAGCGCTCCGAAAGAGTTAAATACTGCCTGCCATCCATACGTTGCGGAGAGTCCGACCCCGATCCCTCCGATCATGCCGATATAGCCATAGCAGCTTTCCGGAAGCAGATAGTAGAGACAGAGGAAGCAAAGGCCTCCGAGGATATTTCCCGGCGCACGGTATTTGACACGTTCGATCAGATCCTTCTTAAATGGAAGCAGGACGGACATAGTCGCAATTCCGACCCACATTACTCTTGGAAGATGAATCAGGGAGGCAAACAGCATCGCAGTAGAAACACCGAGTGTCAGGCGGATCTGCCAGCGCGTACGCATGGAGTGGATGTCAAACTCCTGGAAAATATGACGGATCGTCCGTTTGTAGCGGACTTTCCGGTGATTGCGCCAAAGGATGAAGCAAGTTGCAAAAGCTCCGACAGAAAGGCCGGCAAGACGCAGCAGATAAGATTTTCCGGTTGTATCGTATCCCTGAAGGAGTAAATATCCAAGGACAAATGTCGAATGGTTGGACATGATCACGTTGTGGCAGCCAAGAGACATCAGAGCTCCGATGCAGACTACATTGATCAAAAATGCCGGGAATGGTCCGACCATGTTTGAGAGTCTTGGGCCAAATGCGAGAATGCCGTAAATAATGGCAAGCAGGAGAACTCCGTGAGAGTTCTTAATGCCGAGGTCTGCGTTGCGGAAGACCATCACGGCAAGAAGGACAACGACCCCTACGATACTGTTGTCTTCCCCGAATACTTTTGTGTAAATAGTGACAAATACAACACAGAATGCTACTGTCAGTAAAATCTTAAACAG
>JAPFCT010000001.1 GCA_026169575.1 Faecalimonas sp. | reverse complement strand
GCAGTTTCTTGTTTTGAAGCGGGAGTGCGAGACATACCGGGAATATAGCTCTGTCGGTCATATCGCAGTCAGTCTGATGAATCTGATGGCGGAACTGGAGCGCTTTCTGGAGGAGACAGATGCAGAAGAAGTACGGGAGCAGATACTGGAATTGTACTTTCATGTGAGAATGTTTTTAAATATTTATGATATCCTGGATGAGAATTATGTGATCTATACAGAACTTGATACAGAAGGCGGATTTCTTTTGAAATTATTTTGTGTCAATCCGGCAGTGAATCTCCAGGAATATTTGTCAAGGGGGAACAGCACAGTCTTTTTCTCTGCTACCATGCTTCCGATCCGTTATTATAAGAAGCTTCTCAGTGTGGAAAAGGAGGACTATGCGATCTACGCGCCATCCCCATTTCAGAAAAAGAACCGGAAGCTGTTTGTCGGGACAGATGTCAGTACCAGATATACGAAGCGGACAAAACAGATGTATGAAAGGTTTGCGGCATATCTTGCAGCTGCCGTTCGGGTGAAGAAAGGGAACTATATCGCATTTTTTCCTTCTTACCGTTTTATGGAGGATGTATATGAGGAATTTAAACGTTATCAAATGAAAGAGGCAGTCTGTATTGTCCAGGAGCAGTCTATGGATGAAGAAAAGCGGGAGGAGTTTTTGCGGGAATTTGATCAGGAGAGAGAGGAAAGCCTGATCGGATTTTGCGTGATGGGAGGGATTTTTTCAGAAGGGATCGACTTGACAGAAGAGCGGTTGATCGGAACCTTCCTGATCGGAACCGGACTTCCGCAGGTTTGCAATGAACGCGAACTCTTGAAACAGTACTTTGACCGGCACGGGGAGGCGGGATTTTCTTATGCCTATCTCTATCCGGGCATGAATAAAGTGCTGCAGGCAGCGGGGCGCGTCATACGGACCGCTGAGGACAGAGGTGTGATTTTGCTTTTGGATGAGCGTTTTTTGGAGAGACAGTATCAGGAAGTATTTCCGAGAGAGTGGGATGAATATGAGATCGGAACGATCCGGGATGCTGAAAAAAGTATGCGGCAGTTCTGGGAACAGCAAGAATAAAAAATTCCCCATTTCAGTCCCGTTATAAAATCCGGGACCGGATATGGGGAAAACAGACAGAAATACTGCTGTTTTTTTTCTGAAATACAGAAACAGTCTTAGGACTCTTCCAGCGGCGTGAAATAATTAAGAAATTCCAATACAGCTTTGGAAGAAGGAACATGATGATTATGTGCGATCACAAGCTGTCTTGTCGGAAGTTCTTCATCCGTCTCGACAATGAAAAGGTTGTCAGATTTATGTGGAATACAGTAATCCGGGATAAAGGCGATCCCAAGTCCGATGCTGGCAAGATCGATCAGCAGGTCATTGCTGCTCAGCTCGATTTCAGGCACAAGATCCAGTTGATGCTGCTGAAACAGACTGTGGAGAAATTCGCTTGTTGTACTTTTCCGGTCCAGCATCAGGATCGGATACTGGAGCAGTTCTTTCAGTGAGAGCTTCCGCCCCTGAAGTTCCCGGAACGATTCGTTGGCGATAAAGACATCTTTAAAATTTTTGATCTTTTTTACAGTCGTAAGGCTGCTTAAATAGGTGTTTGGATAATTTGTCACGATCAGATCCACCTGCCCGGTCTCAAGCAGTTCCACACATTTGATCGAAGTCTGGTTTGTCACTTTGATATGTGCATTTGGAAATTCCTTATGGAAGCGTTTCAAATACGGGACAAGAAAATAGCGGCAGATCGTGTCACTTGCCCCGATGCGGATCTGACCTCCGGTCGTGGCAGAATCCATCAGCTGGGATTCGCCGCGCTTGATCAGATTCATTGCCGGTTCTACATGCCGGAGCAGGATCTCTCCTTCCGGGGTGAGCTGGACACGCTTTGTGCTGCGGATAAAGAGTGTCTGATCCAGCTTCTTCTCCAGCGCTTTGATCGACTGGCTCACAGCAGACTGTGAGATAAAGAGCTGTTTGGATGCTTCAGAGAAGCTGAGCGTGGTCGCCACATAATAAAAAACTTTATATAATTCATAATTAATATCCATCATTAGTTCTCCTTATAAGTATTCTATATTGATAAGGATAAGAGGATTTCTAAGAAATGTCAACAGAAGTTTTAAAGAAAGTAAGAGGATCATAGCCGGGAGAGGATAAAAGGGAAATACAGAAGACTGTTTTGCTGGAATCAGGGGAGAAAAACTGATATAATTGAGAGGAAACAAAAAAGTGCAGCGGGAAAGGACGTGGAATGGAAAAGTTACAGAAAGTTTTTGGACTGGCGGCGGCTTTGGCTCTGATCGTGGCTGTGCTGATCACCAGTTTTGAAGTTGGCATTTAGAGTGACTACGGGTGGTATCAGAGAGAATATGAGAAATATCGGGTGCTGGATGACCTGGAAATGGAGATGCAGGATGTGATGCATGTG
>JAPFCT010000354.1 GCA_026169575.1 Faecalimonas sp. | reverse complement strand
AGACGGTTTATTTCGTATACCCCAAATCAGTTATTTTTGTACTAGATACAAAGAAATAGCCATGATTATTGTTCGTTCATCTGAGATAGAAACAAAAAAATCCTTTATTTTTAAGAAAAAACTTGATTTATTAGGGAGGGGAGTTATATTTATGGAATGGAGCCAAATTGAAAATTATTACATCAAAAAAAAGTTATTAAAGACTATAACTATTGAACTTATTAATCAATGTAATTGGAAATGTAAGCATTGCTATTTAGATAAAGAAAAAATGACGATGCCTAAAGAAAAAATATTTGAAATAATAGATGATGCCAAGAACTTAGGTGCTATTGAAGTTAAATTTTCAGGTGGTGAGATAACATTGCGAAAAGATTTACCTGACATTATTAAATACACTAGGGAAAAATACATGGATGTAATATTATTGACTAACTTATATATATTAACCAATGAGCTAGAAAGCTGTATAGAAAAATATGGAGTTAAACGGATAGAAGTCACTTTATTTTCATTAACAGAACAAGTTCATGACAATTTCGTAGGAATAAAGGGGGCATTAAAAAAATCATTTAGTAATATTAAAAGATTAAAAAAATTGGGGGTTGAAATACTTGTAAAGACATGGGCATTTAAATCAAACTTTGAAGAACTTGAAAAAATGAATATTTTTTTTAAAAAAGAGGGAATTGATTTTAATATACATGTGCAAATATATGCGGATATAAATGGTAATTTTAAGATGCCAGTGGAACTGCAACTCGATAATAATGAAATGAAAAAAGCTTTATATTTAAGTGACAAGAGCTTGAATAGGAAATTTCCGCTTAGTAATTGTAGTGAAGAAAATTTGTGTATTGAATTTAATAATTCAATTTATGTAACGGCGTATGGAGATATAGTTCCGTGTGCTAAATACAGAAAAGCCATTTCGAATATTTACAATCAAAATTTATATGATTTTTGGGAACATTCTATAGAATGGCACAAAATTCAAAATTATTTATGGAAAGATGTAATTGATTGCAAAGATTGTGCACAAAAACATTTTTGTGTTCGTTGTGGCGCTATGTCATATATACTTGGACATGATTTCCTTGAAAATTGTACTGAAACATGCAGATTAGCTCAGCTT
>JAPFCT010000264.1 GCA_026169575.1 Faecalimonas sp. | reverse complement strand
TGTGGAGGCTTTGCGCAGGTTTTCATTTCTTCTGGAAAATTCTGCAAAATCTGCCTTCTCGTGATTAAATACTTTCTCCACCTTCTGGCCATCCACCATCTCCTCGATAAACCCGTTGATCTCACCGAGATATTTCTGCTGGCTGTTAAAGTAGCGCTTTCCTCTCGCACTGCTGTATTTTATAAAAAAGAACATCAGAAGCATAAAGACTAGCACGATCAGTGACAGCTTAAAATTCAGCAGAATGATGCAGGTGATCGTTCCGACAATCGTAAAAAAGCTCTGGATCAGCGTTGTAAAACTATTGTTCAGCGCCTCCGAGATCGTATCCACATCATTCGTGAAATGACTCATCAGCTCCCCATGGGTATGCCCGTCAAAATATGCCAGCGGAAGTCCCTGCGTGTGATCGAACAGATCCTTTCGGATCTCACTTACAACTTGCTGACCCGTGCGCGCCATAATCTGCCCGTAACCATAGGTTGCAAGGACTCCCACGGCATACATGCCCCCCATGAACAGAAGCATCCGTGCAAGCCCTTCGACATCTCCCGGGAGAATATACCGGTTTACGACCGGTTTCAGAAGATATGTCCCAAGAATGCTCGCCATACTGCTGACTGTGACGAGGACTGCAACGATCATAACCGCGATCTTATGTGCTCCGAGATATCCAAGCAGCCTTTTCAATGTTTTCTTCGTATCTTTCGGTCTTTTATAGTTCATTGTCCTTGCCATTACAGTCCACATCCTTCCTGCTGAGAATAATAAATTTCCTGATAGATCTCATTGCGTTGTAATAATTCCTCATGAGTTCCGCAGTCGTTTAATCTTCCGTCTTCCATGATCAGAATCTGATCTGCATGCATGACTGAAGTGATCCGCTGTGCGATAATGATCTTCGTTGTGTCAGAAAGACTGTTCTGCACTGCCTCACGGATCTTTGCCTCCGTCGCCGTATCAACCGCACTGGTTGAATCATCGAGGATCAGAACTTTCGGTTTCTTTAACAGCGCACGCGCAATACACAGACGCTGCTTCTGCCCACCAGACAGATTTACGCCTCCCTGCTCGACCTCTGTGGCAAGTCCATCTTTCATCTGAAGAAGAAATTCATCGGCACATGCCATACGGCACGCTTCCATCAGTTCTTCTTCCGTTGCATCTTCCTTTCCCCATCGCAGATTGTCTGCGATCGTCCCGGTAAACAGCGTATTTTTCTGAAGCACCATCGCGATCTTCTCCCGCAGATGTTCCAACGGATATTCTTTTACCGGTCTGTGATCGACCAGCACTTCGCCTTCTGTTACATCATAAAGTCTCGGGATCAGCTGGACAAGCGTAGATTTCGCCGACCCGGTCCCTCCGATGATCCCGACTGTCTGCCCCGGTCTGATATGAAAAGATACGTTGGAAAGTACGTTTTTCCTTCCTTCTTTTTTGTACTTAAAAGAAACATTTCGGAATTCAATCTCTCCTTGTTCAATCTCTCCTGCCGCGCCTGGTTCTTCTTTCAGATCGATCTCTTCATCAAGCACATCCAGGATTCGTTTGCCGGATGCCATCGCCCTCGTCAGCATCATAAAAACATTAGAGATCATCAGCAGCGAATTTAAGATCTGAAGTACATAGCTTAAAAATCCGGTCAGTTCCCCGACCTGCATCTCTCCTGCAAAGATCAGCTTTCCTCCGAACCAGAGGATGCAGACGATCGTTGTGTACATCACAAGCTGCATCGCCGGCATATTCAGCACCGCCGTGCGAAACGATCTCTCTGAAACACTTTTCAGTTCCTGATTGACTCCGGCAAATTTTGCTTTCTCATAGTCTTCCCGGACATACGCCTTGACAACGCGGATCGCAGTCAGATTTTCCTGGATCATCCGGTTTACAAGGTCGATCGACGACTGCATCCTCGTATAGAGTGGTCTGACTTTTCGTATGACAAGCCACAGACAGACACCGAGCGTCGGAGCTGCGACAAAAAATACAAGCGCCAGCTTTGCATTCAGTACGAAAGACAGCACCATTCCGGTCACCATCATCAGCGGTGCCCGGATCAGTGGACGGATCCCGTTCGATACGGAATTCTGGATCAGTGTCACATCGCTGGTCAGACGTGTCACAAGCGAAGATGTGGAAAATTTATCCGTATTGGCAAAAGAAAATTCCTGAATCTTCCGGTATTCTGCCTTCCGCAGTTCTGCCCCAAGCCCCTGCCCGCAGAGCGCTGCAAACCTGGCATACCCGATTCCAAGAAGTAGAGAGATCCCCGCACAGATCACCATCTGGACGCCCTTCTCCATAATGTATGCCTGGTCTCCTGCCGCCACTCCGACATCGATGATATCCGCCATGATCATCGGGATGATCAGCTCAAAGAGTGTTTCAAATGCCACGCAAAGACAACTGAGCACTGCGTACTTTTTGTACTTTTCCATGTACACATAAAACCGTTTTAACATTCCATCAAATCCCTTCTTTTTTCTCTGATTCTGCTTTCTTCTGTGATATTTTATCCAGACTGAGCAGGTATGCATATACAATAATGGCTGTTACAATATTTACATATACATTAGTTGTATATACAACAATTAACTTTATCATAAACAACTTTCGTTTTCTTGTCAATCACTTCCTGCAAAACAGACAAAATCAAAAAAATCTATCTGTACCTGCGAGCAGTCCCGCACCTGCTGATTTCCCCTTCTTCCAAACTAAAAAGCTGCGGGAGCATCTTTTGCCCCGCAGCCCTGACTGTATGTTTCCCTACCGGATTTCCAGAAGTTTTTGTTTCAGTTCTCCTTCCATTCGGTTTAATTCTACTTCCGCCGCACGTCGTTTTTCTCTGCCTTCTGTCTGGATCTTCATCACTTCGTCCAGCGTAGAGATCAGTGATTCATTTGTCGCCTTTAATGTCTCCATATCGACGATTCCGCGCTCCGTCTCTTTTGCCGTCTCGATCGTCGCCATCTTCAATGTCTCCGCATTTTTACGCAGCAGCGCATTGGTCATATCGGTCACTTCCCGCTGTGCCTTTGCAGCCTTTGCGGAATTCTCCACACCGATCGCCAGCACCATCTGACTCTTCCAGAGCGGAATCGTATTGACGATCGTTGACTGGATCTTTTCCGACATCAATGTGTCGTTGCTCTGCACAAGCCGGATCTGCGGCGCCATCTGAAGAGAAACCGCCCTTGTCAGTTCCAGATCATGGATTTTCTTCTCAAACCGGTTGCAGAGAGAGGAGAGATCGCTGACTGCCTGCGCATCTTCCGGCAGGCCACTGAGTCTTGCCTTCGCCTCGAGCTGAGCCATCTCTGTCGTCCGCACTTCCTCCAGCTTCCGCTTTCCTGCGGCAATATACATTGACAGCTCCTTAAAATAAGTGACATTCAGCTCATACATTTTGTCAAGCATTGCGATATCTTTCAAAAGTTGGATCTGATGACTCTCAAGTGCATCACAGATCCGCTCTACATTCGCCTCTGCCTTCTCATACTTTGCCTTCATATTTGCCAGTTTATTTCCACTTTTTTTAAAGAATCCGAAGAATCCCTTGTCCTCCTCTTCTTCCTCCAGTGTCTTTAACTCGGATACGACACCGGTCAGCATCTCCCCGACTTCGCCGAGGTCTTTTGTGCGTACATTTTCCAATGCTGTCTCCGAGAAATCTGCCATTTTCTTCTGTGCACCTGCACCATACTGCAAAATCATATTCGAGCTGTGCAGATCGATCTTTGCCGCAAATTCCTCTACCATACGCCGTTCTTCTGGAGATAGATTTACTTCCTCTTCCTTCACAAGTGGTTCCGGCTCTTTTTCTGCCACTTCTGCTTTCTCTGCTCCGAATGGATCCAATGTCAGTGTCGGTGCTTTCTGCAGCATCTCATCTAAATCTTGTGCCATTTTACTTCCTCCCGTTTCTTACTTTCTGTTTTTGATTCTTCTGAAGTTAAAAATCACTTTCTTTATAGCCCTCTCTCGCGAACATCGCCTCCAGCACAGATATATCCGCAGACACATCAAATGCAGTATCCTGAAACAGATCATCCAGAAGCTTCTCAAATGCCACAATGATCGTATCCAGGGTGCGTTCAATCTCCGTCATCGCAGTTGTGATATTTTCTCCTTTCACCGGAAGTCCGTCAAATTCCCGGTAGGTATTGACCAGTTTCAGTGTGGTCGGAAGATAATACTCCATAAATTTTTTCATCTCTCCTGCCTGCTCCGGATGGCGGATCACCGATTCAAAGATTTTGCTGATGATCAGTTCCAGCTTGTCCAGCTTTGCTGAGATCACTTCCCCTAAAATTGCATCGTTCGCCTCCCGAAGTGACGTGATATAGCGCCCGCCTTCCTGAACCATCGCCTGGATCTCCGGAGAAATCTCCTGCGCTTCCTTTTTCTGTTCCCGTTTCTGCTCTTTTTTCCGTGCTTCCTGCCGCTGCTTTTCTTCTTTTTCCGCTTCCTGCCGCTGCTTCCAGGAACGCTGTGCCTGCAGATACTGCTGATAAGATCTGTCATCCAGCATCAGGCAGGTTCCCTGTTCGTCAATATGTCCCTGCGGAAATGCTCCGCTCCGGATCATTTTCTTTAATTCTTTTAGCATCTCTTTCTCTGAAAGGTTCATCTTTGCCGCCAGCTCTTCGATCTGACAGAACACTCTGCCATTTAAGATCTCCACACAGCGCAGCATCTTTTTGTACCCTTTCCGGTTGGCGATCCCTTTCCACAGAAGCGCCAGTGCAAAAATCAGGATCGGGAGCTGGACGACCAGCGAAATACCGAGCAGATTCAGTCTTCCGGTAAATAAGGAAGCGACCAGAAGAATCAATTCCATGATTCCTGCAAATCCAAGTCCGATCGAACCAGACACGATCATCAGGATCCCCGATACCTTCCCGACCGGCTGTATTTTTACTTCCGTCACAGACCGCTGTTCGCACTTTCCCGCCCCCGGCTGACTGGTGCCCGCGCTGCTGAACTCCTGACCAGACGAGCGCTGTCCGCTTCTGTTCTGCTGCTGTCTCTGTCCCTTTGACTGGCTTTCCCGGTCATATTTACTATGTGGATCTACATGGGGCAGAAAATCTGTATCATTGTATCCGCCAAACTGCCGCCTCGCTTCATCCAGCGCCTGATTCACGGTCCTTCCGATATCCTGGTTCAGCCTGCTGAAATTCATCGACCGCATCGCATCGTCGACCATCCTGCTGACCTGCTCGCCTATATTTGAAAAATCTCTGTTATCCATCACTTTATCGCAGCCTTTCTTTTTCTGTTCTCATTTTCCTTTATTATATAGAAAATCAAACTGTTTTACAATGAACTTTTTCGTAAACTGCCACTGAAACAGACCTAATAGGATCTCTGCAAAGTATATTGAAAAACCGGCTCTGCATCTATTCCTCTCTGTAATCACGCTCTGTCAGATCTACCTTTCTGTCCCGGAAATAAAATTTTCGGTCATGCTCCCCGATTGCTCTTAATACTCTGCACGGATTCCCGACTGCAACTACATTTGCCGGAATGTCCTTTGTCACGATACTTCCCGCTCCGATCACTGTATTGTCCCCGATCGTCACCCCCGGAAGGATCACACACCCTGCCCCGATCCACACATTATTTCCAATGTGCACCGGAATATTATACTGAAGCGTACCCTCCCGCATCTCAGGATCGATCGGATGTCCTGCCGTTGCCACAGTGACATTCGGTCCGAACATCACACTGTCCCCCACAAAAATATCTCCGTCATCTACCAGTGTCAGATTAAAGTTTGCATAGACATTTTTCCCAAAGTGTACATGCTTCCCTCCAAAGTTTGCCCGAAGCGGCGGTTCAATATAACATCCCTCCCCGATCTCTGCAAACATTTTCTTCAAAAGTTCTTCCCGCTTTTGTCCCTCCAGCGGTCTTGTCTCATTATAATCATATAATCTCTCCAGACAGATCATCTGCTCTGCCACGATTTCCTCATCCCCCGGAAGATACA
>JAPFCT010000347.1 GCA_026169575.1 Faecalimonas sp. | reverse complement strand
TTGTAGCCCAGCAGACAGTCAATATTTGCCTTGATCGTCACAAGCTCCTGCATATCCCGGCGTACTTTCTGATATTCCCCATAGAGCCTGTTTTTCTTTGCCGCCAGCTTGCGGCCTTCTTCTTTCAGCGTTTCCATTTTTGGCAGCTTTGCCCCGTTCAAAAGCCGCTTCATATCTGCCTGTGCCGCCCGATAAAGTTCAATTTCCGCCTCATGCTCCGCAAGAAATTTCCGGCTGTATTTTGTAGCCTTATACTGCTCAAAGACCGGACGGCTTTTTGCATATTGTACAATGGCTCCCTTTAATTCTGTATTTGCTTTCATGGCGGTTTCCGTCTGCTTGATCTGCTCGGAAAGGGTGTGGAAACGGTCGGTTACTGCTGTGACTTTATCTGCCAACTGCCCGTACTCGGTCAGCTCATTATCCT
This sequence comes from Faecalimonas sp., assembly GCA_026169575.1. The sequence goes on along the minus strand of JAPFCT010000347.1, from coordinate 1,833 downwards.
GCAAATAGGCAAGAGTGGCGGCCATCTGTTTCAGATTGAATACCTTTGCCCAACGCTCATATCCCGGCCCTTTTCCAGCCGCCAGCTTTGCCTGAATATCTACCGCCAGACTGATTTTTCTTTCTGTCTGTCCCGGGATATTTCCTTTGCCATCAATCGCCGCTTGTATGTCCTTTAAGTCATAGCCGTCCCCCAGCGTGGAGGAACGCAGACGGGTAAACCGTTCCTGTCCCTGCCCGGCCAAACGGAAGCTGATACCACCGCCCCGGACCTTCTTTGTTTCATATCCGGCCTGCTCCATGAAAGACAGAAATTCTTTCATATCTGCCGGACATTTTGCAAGTGCCGTATCAATGGCAAGCCGCAGTCTGTCCTGATAGGAAAGGGGGCGGTTTTTGTCTTTGACCCATTCCCCATAATGACGGTACTGGCTTTCACTCCGGGGCTTCGGATTTTCTACAATGGATAATCCATTTTCCAGACAGAGCCGGTCCGAAAGGCGGCGGAGGGCAAAGCTGGAGCCCCAGAAATTGCGGAATTTCCGGGTGCAGTCAAGGGTCGTGGAATTATAATAAATGTGACAGTGGATGTGTTCCTTATCGGTATGGGTGGTTACAAGAAAAGCGTGTTTTCCTTTCGTCCACCTCATAGCCAGTTCATAGCCCATCCGGTTCGCTTCTTTGGGGGTAATCTCGCCCGGATAAAAAGACTGCCGTATCTGATAGCACAGTACATCACTTGTTTTTTTCTGCTCCCGTCCAGTCATAACAGCATAGCTGGCCTTTGCCAAAAGGAACTCGTCCGCCACCGTAGCCGGGTCACATTCATAGGCAGAAATATATTTTCCCTGTTCTGTTTTTTCAGGATTTTTCCCATAGTCCAGACAGTACCGGATTGCTTCGGCAATGGTTTCTCCCTCGCTGGCATGACGCTGTAATAAGGTAGTAGTTGCCAGAAATCATCCCTCCTTTTCAAAAGAGAAAGCAGTCCTATGCAGAGCCGCCGTCACTTCGGGTCAGGCTGGCCCGAAGTATTCAACCTGCCAGAAATCTGTACAGAGCATTTTTGCTTCCGTCCAGTACCTCAATCAGAAAATCAGCAACGGCTTGCAGACCAAACGGAGAAAGCAGAAAGGCGAGGAACAAAAACACAGCTCCGCCCAATGGGGTCGGCGTAAAGAATAAAGCAGTCCCAAGCACGACAAGCACCACAGAAGCAGCCGTCAGCAGAAATGAGCCGACTGAAAAAAGAAATTTCATCATGGCGGTAAATAGGATCAGCAACAGAACAACGGGAACCATCAATACCTTGCAGAGCATTTTCAATATCTTCATCAGCAAAACCTCCTTTATCATTTCTACCTTTATTTTACCATGTACGCTCTGGTACAAAAAGGATGCGAATGATTAGCCAATCTTGTCTCCGGGCTTCGGGCCATGATGGCCCGAAAGCATGAAAAAGGCAGGACGCTTTTTATATCCTGCCTGGTATATATCCTTATTCTGTTAGTTCCTTGGGTGAAGCAATCAGAAAGGAATTGACGATTACAAATTCCTCTGATGGCTTTAACAGTTCTATCAAATCGTGCTGTCATCCTACATTGGTAACATCAATCCTATTAACCACAAATTCTAATGCGTGATAGACTCACAATTTAGAATTTTACAAGCTTCTTTCTTCAATCAAAGATTTAATTTTTTTCAATAACCGATTTATAATAATTACCAAAATCAGCTAATGCATCTAGAATTGGTAACATTTCTTTTCCCAACTCCGTCAAACCATATTCTACTCTTGGAAGCATTTCCTGATAATCAGGTCGAAAAACTAGTC
>JAPFCT010000266.1 GCA_026169575.1 Faecalimonas sp. | reverse complement strand
GCATTGTATGTGTAAAAACTTCCGGAAATGAAAACTCTTTCTGACTGCCATGAAAGATCCAGATATTTTTCTGCAGTTCGTAGGCTTCTTCCAGCTTCAGAGAAGGATTTGCCTCAAAAAATGCAAGAAGTTCGGATTCATCTTCCTGATAGAGACTGATCAGGGCATAGATTTCGGAATAGAGGATCTTGCTTGATTTCCAGTCTGTGAGACTGGAGGAGGATGCAGCGTTTTTTTTCGAAATCCCTGCCTGGATCCGGTCAAGGATCGCATCAAAATTTTCCTGGTCGAACTGTGTCTTTGCAATATAATCAATCGCTCCGAGACGGAGAATTTCCTGCACATATTCAAATTCCGTATGAACTGTCAAAACAACATAAGACAGATGGGGGTGCAGACGGGATGCTTCTTTGATAAAGTCAGTTCCATTCATGATCGGCATATCGATGTCTACGAGAGCCAGATCGGTGTCTGTATGTGAAGAGAGAAATTCAAGAGCTTCCCTTCCGTTAGATGCTTCTCCAATGATTTCCATCTGATGTTCTTTCCAGGGCATCATCATCTGTATCCCTTTCCGGATAAAGAGATCATCATCTATGATCAATATTTTCAACATTATATCCACTTCCTTTCAGTTTAGGTAAACATATATGAAATTCTGTTCCGGATCCTGCCCGGCTGTCTGCAGTGACAGAAGCCTGACCGTTATAATATAAGTGCAGGATACGGATCACATAAGCCAGACCGATCCCTCTTCCGGAATGGTTGGTGGAAGAGATAGGGGAACATGGATTTCCCATAGTCTGTTCTGAAACTGTATCTATGAGTTTTTGTATGTTTTTCAGAGTTTCCTCTGGCATACCGGATCCGGTATCGGCGATTTTGATTTCTACCTCCTGCTCCCTGATATGAATTGAAACAGAGATACACATATCTTCTTTGTATCCATGTGACAGAGAATTTTCTATAAAGGGCTGCAGGATGAATTTAGGGCAAGGATAATTTAACAGTGCTCCTTCTGGCAGGATGGTCTCTTTGTAAGAAAAGCGGTAGCGGGTTTTCTGAAGATTTACATATTCTTTTACGGCGTTTAACTCGTGCAAAAGATTTGTGTTGTAGCTGTCTCTGTCAAGGTTGTAGCTGAGCAGGTGAGAAAG
>JAPFCT010000142.1 GCA_026169575.1 Faecalimonas sp. | reverse complement strand
GTCTACATAGCGTAAGAAATACCAGGAAGAACCTGCCCACTGTGGCATTGTGTTTGTTTCACGTTTTGCAGGTTTTCCACAAACCGGACATGTTGTATTTACCCAGCTTTCAATTCCTGCAAGCGGAGATTCTCCTGTACCTGTCGGTTCATAAGAATCCACTTCCGGAAGTGTTAATGGAAGCTGATCTTCCGGTACCGGAACTGCTCCACAATCCGGGCAGTGTACGATCGGGATCGGTTCTCCCCAGTAACGCTGGCGGGAAAATACCCAGTCACGCAGTTTGTAGTTCACTGTCGCTTTTCCAAATCCGCGCTCTTCGATGATATGCGGTGCTTCCTTTTTGAGAACAGCAGATTCCATTCCGTTCCACTCACCGGAATTGATCATCGTTCCAGATGCCTCTGTGTAGGCCTCTGTCATATTTTCAATTTCTTTTCCGTCTTTTGCAATTACCTGCACGATCGGAAGATCGAATTTCTTTGCAAATGCAAAGTCACGGTCATCGTGGGCCGGAACGCACATGATTGCTCCGGTACCGTAGTCTGCCAGAACATAGTCAGACAGCCAGATCGGTGTCTTTGCCCCATTTAATGGGTTGATCGCATAAGAACCGGTGAACACTCCCGTCTTTTCCTTATCCTGAAGTCTGTCCACATTGGATTTCATAGAAGCATCGTAGATATACTGTTCTACTGCTTCTCTTGTCTCATCTGTCGCAAGGCTCTTGGCAAGTGCATGCTCCGGTGCAAGTACCATGAAAGTTGCGCCGTAAAGCGTATCCGGTCTTGTCGTATAGACAGTAATCTTGTCTTCTCTTCCTTCTACCTGGAAATCTACTTCTGCACCGTAAGATTTCCCGATCCAGTCTGCCTGCATCTTCTTTACTTTCTCCGGCCAGTCTAACTTATCGAGATCTGCCAGAAGACGCTCTGCATACTTCGTGATCCGGAGCATCCACTGACGGAGATTTTTCTTTGTCACTTCTGTTCCGCATCGCTCACATTTACCATTTACCACTTCTTCATTTGCAAGACCTGTCTTGCAGGAAGGACACCAGTTGATCGGGAATTCCTTCTCGTATGCAAGCCCTTCTTTGAACATTTTTACAAAAATCCACTGTGTCCATTTGTAAAATTCCGGATCTGTCGTATTGACTTCCATATCCCAGTCGTAAAGAGCTGCGATCTCATTGATCTGCCGCTTGATATTTTTCACATTCTCTGCTGTGGAAATTGATGGATGCACGCCCATCTTGATCGCATAATTTTCTGCCGGAAGTCCGAATGCATCCCACCCCATCGGATGTACAATATAGTATTTCTGTAATAATTTATATCTGCTCCACACATCCGAGATTACATATCCTCTCCAGTGTCCGACATGAAGCCCATTTCCTGATGGATACGGGAACATATCCAGACAATAATATTTCTCTCTCTTTCCATTTTCATCTTCTTTTACGTTCACTGGATGTTTCTCCCAGTTCTCACGCCATTTCTTCTCAATCGCCTTATGATTATAAGGTACTGCCATTCTTTTTTCCTCCTTTTTCTCCGAAAATTTCCTCCGCAGAAATCAATCTCTTCTTCATTTTTGTATCAGATACAAGTTCCTATACAAAGCGTGTTTGTCTTACATAGAATCCTGCATGAAATTCCTGCAAAATAAAAAAACCTCCTCATCTCATCAAGAGACGAAAAGGCTGATTTCCGTGGTACCACTCTTATTCACACAGCATCTCACCGTGTGCACTCATTGCTTCTGTAACGGGAAGTCCCGCCTCCATCTACTCTCATACAGAAGATCCCGTATGTTCTGTTCAATAGAAGGGCTCCAAGGCGAGTTCGGAGATTACGCTACTGCCTCGCACCTTCCGGCAGTTCTCTGAAAACGATAGGCTCTTACTACTCCTCTTCTTTGCCATGATCTGATTCAGTTTACTATCATGATTCCAATGATATTTCTATTTTATCATACGAAGTTCATTTGTCAAGGCATTGGGGAAAGCTATATTTTTTTGTAAATTTCGCATAATTTTTTTATATTTTATTGCCATTTTCTTATAATTAGTGTATAATATATTACATAATCGACAGAACGAAAAACATTATAAAGGAGATAGTGCCATGGTAAATTTATTAACAGGCCCTAAAGGAAGCGGCAAAACACAACAGATGATCGAATTAGCAAACGAGACAGTAAAACAGTGTGACGGCAATGTAACATTTATCAAGAACAGTCACAACGATACATACAGTTTATCTTTTGATATCAGAGTAATCTGTATGGATGACTATCCTTCCATCAAAAACATTGACGACTACACTGGTTTTATTTATGGAATGCTCAGCACCAATCACGACATTCAGGCAATCTTTATTGACGGCATTTTAAAGCATGCTGATATTTCCTCTGAGAATATGCCTCGCTTCATTGAACGGCTGAAAAATATCTCTAAGAGACATGATGTGAATTTCTATTTAAGTATCAGCGCAGAGAAAGACCAGTTAAATGGAATCGACCTGACTGACTGTGCACTTCTTAACTAAGTGGGAAGACCATTCGAATGAAAAAGTAAATCGTGGATCACTTCCACATAAAAAGCCTTGCAGAAATTACCACTGCAAGGCTTTTGTCTTATCTTTTTCGCTTACCACACACTTTTATTTTCTTGCAAATGCAAGCTCGATCAACTCCGTCACAAGTTCTGTCGTGTCGATCCCTTTTTCTCTCCAGAGCATCGGATACATACTGATATTTGTAAATCCAGGCAGCGTATTGATCTCATTAAAGATCACTTCATTTGTGCCATGCTCCAGGAAGAAATCTACTCTGGAAAGTCCAAATCCATCTACCGCTTTGAAAATCGCAACCGCATCTTCTCTGACTTTTTCCAGTGCACCTTCCGGAAGTTCCGGATGGGTATCTGTCTTAGAATCCGGATTATTATACTTTGCTTCATACGTATAGAATGTATCTGCAGCTTTGATCTCTCCGACATCAGATGCCTTCACATCTTTTCCACCGAGCACTGCACATTCAATCTCCCGTCCCTGGATTGTCTCCTCTACAAGGATCTTTGTATCATGTTTTGACGCTTCAAGCAATGCCGCCTGCAATGCTTCTCTGTCTTTTGCCTGATTCACTCCCTGGGAAGATCCCGCTTTGGATGGCTTTACAAATACCGGATACGGAAGTGTCCCCTCCACCTTGTCAAGCGCCTTCTCTATTTCCTCAAGCTCATATGCATGGATTCCGACAAACTTCGCCTGGCGGATTCCAAGACGGTCAACAATGATCTTCGTGTAAATCTTATCCATAGAAACTGCTGATGCAAGTACGCCACATCCGACATAAGGAATTTTCGCAAGTTCAAACAATCCCTGGATCGTTCCATCCTCCCCGTACATTCCATGAAGAACCGGGAAGATCACATCTACATGAATCTTCTCCACCGTATCTCCAAATACCAGAATGCCATGCTCGCTGGCATCCGGCGAAAGAATCGCCGGATACCTGCTGTCACGCCATGTATCATTTAGAATCGCTTCTGTATCTTCGACTTTCAGCCAGCGTCCCTCTTTTGTGATCCCGATCAGAACCGGCTCATATTTTGTCCGGTCAATATGTGAGATAACGGTAACTGCCGACTTGCAGGAAACTTCATGCTCAGAGGACTGTCCTCCAAAGATCACTGCCACTGTCTGTTTCTTCTCTCCCATTTTTCCACATCCTTACTTTTCTTTTTTCACTTCTTTCTATTCTAACGGCATTTTACACAAAATGCATTTCCAAAAATGCTGAGTTTCTTGCAAATCCTGCTCTATTTGATACTTAAAACAGCATTTGCCTTCTCATCTTCCTTGTACTCGATCGTCACTTTCTGTCCCGGCTCATAGCGGATGACATCAATAAAATCTACCACGGAAACATCAAAGATCTCATCTGATCCTTCCAGAAGAATATAGTAATGAGAGTTTCCTTCCACGACTCCCTGGGCGATCTTCGCGATCGTTCCTTCCACCGTCTGTACCTCTCTCTTGTCTTCCTCTTCTTTGATCACGCCATCTGTGAGAAGAAGCTCATTGTATTTTTCCTCACACTGGCTTACGGTATCTCCGATTGCTACAAGCTGGTATTTCTGTACGTTTACCATCGC
>JAPFCT010000321.1 GCA_026169575.1 Faecalimonas sp. | reverse complement strand
GCAGTAGAAGGAATGGGATACGCAATTCCGATCTCTGATGCAAATGAGACGATCACAACACTGATGAACAAAGAGACAAGAGAACAGGTGCCGGAAGAGGAACGAGGATTTCTGGGTGTTGAGATCACAAACGTTGAGGCGGAAAGCGCTGAATTATATGGTATGCCGACCGGAGTTTATATCAGAGACGTCATCAAAGGAACCGGCGCTGAGAAAGCTGGTCTTGTGCGCGGAGGAGTGATCACAGAACTTGATGGAAGCAGCGTAGACAGTATGGCAACCTTACAGAATTTACTTTCCTACTATCGTGTAGGAGAGACTGTGACCTTAACCGTGGAAGTACCAGGAAAAGATGGATCTTATGAAGAAAAAGAGGTAGAAGTTGTTCTGAGCGAAAAGCAGGAAGAAACAAGAATGCCTGGAAGATAAAGAAAGACCAGAAACAGATAAATAACCAAGAAGGAAAGAGCATTCCGGGAGAAGTGCAGTGTATCTGTACACAACATTCCTGCGGAATGCTCTTTTTAGATCTGACAGGGGAAGAGATGTTTTAAATCAGGAGAAATCTCATTTGGTATCACATCTATTTGGTGTCACATTTAAAACAAGATTTCAGGTCAAATTCTGGGTTGAAAGCGTAGAAATTCTTGCTGTCCAGATGATCCTGGACGATCCGGAGACTTTCCCCGAAGCGCTGGTAGTGGACGATCTCCCGCTTACGGAGGAAGCGGATCGGATCACAGACTTCCGGATCTTTGACAAGTCTCAGGATATTGTCGTAAGTGGTGCGTGCTTTCTGTTCGGCAGCCATGTCTTCATGGAGGTCCGTGATCGGATCGCCTTTTGACTGGAAGTAAGTCGCTGTCCATGGAGCTCCGCCAGCTGACTGTGGCCAGAGTGCGAGTGTATGGTCGACATAATATTTGTCAAAGCCGGATTTTTCAATTTCTTCCGGTGAGAGGGTGCGGGTCAGCTGGTGAACGATGGAGCAGACAATCTCCATATGGGCGAGTTCCTCAGTCCCGATATCTGTTAATGTTCCGATCACTTCCCGGTACGGCATCGTATATCTCTGGGAGAGATAGCGCATAGAAGCGGCCAATTCGCCGTCAGGACCGCCAAATTGACTCAAAATCACCTGGGCGATCTTCGGGTTGGTCTGTGTGATCTTTACGGGATACTGTAATCTTTTTTCATAATTCCACATCGATTAACATCCTCCTTCCTGCCATGGCCATGGCTCGTTGATCCAGTTCCATCTGTCTGTGCAGGAGGTCATGGTCGTGTCGACCGTCAGTGGTCCGTAATATTTTGCATATTCTTTGAGCGCCTGGTTGCGAAGTTTGCTGTACTCGTGGAAATAAGCGAGTGCGTTGGCATCACACGGATGTGTGTCGAGGAAGAGCTTGACGTCATCGACGGCGAAGCTTACCCGGTTGATCAGGCAGAGAAGATCTTTGCGGCAAGGTGCACTGTTTGTCATCGATTACAACCTCCCATCCCATGAAATGGTTTGTCGAGTTCTTCAAAGATCGTTCCCCGGCAAAATCCTTTTTCGGCATCGTAAATACGCTGCCAGGTCTGCCATGGAACGTAAGCCATCGCAAGTGGCATGCCGTCCAGACTGTCTTCTCTGTCACAGCATGGAGTTGCCTGCGGGCGGGAAACGTACTGTGTGGAAGAGTATCTTCCATATTCCGGTGTCTGCCGGCAGCTGCAATTATTCGGATGATAATTCTGCATATCTAGTCTTCCTTTCTTGTTCTATCTGATATTATTCTATGTTTTCACAGAAAAATCGTGCGTGTATGCGGAGAAACTGTCAGTAGTGACAGAAACAGAATAAAAAAATTGCAATCGGTGTGGAGGGAGGGTATAATAAAAAAGTATGATTGGAAACAGAACAAAAGGAGAGTATAATTATGTGTGGATTTACAGGATTTGTCGGGAAGGTCGACAATAAAGAACAGGTGCTTGAAAATATGATGAATACGATCGTGCACCGTGGACCGGACAGCGCCGGACAGTTTCTTGATGACGATGCGGCACTTGGGTTCCGCAGACTGAGCATCATCGATATTTCTGAGTCAGGGGATCAGCCTCTCTACAATGAAGACCGGACGAAGGTGCTTGTATTTAACGGGGAGATCTATAATTATCAGGAACTTCGGGAGGAACTGATCGCTGCCGGACACACATTTGTGACACATACAGATTCGGAGACTCTGCTGCATGGGTATGAGGAATGGGGAGAACAGCTTGTAGACCGTCTGCGCGGAATGTATGGATTTGTGATCTGGGACAGAACGGAAAAGAAACTTTTTGGTGCGCGTGATATTTTCGGGATCAAGCCGTTTTACTACGCGCAGATGAACGGTACGTTTTTATTTGGATCGGAAATCAAATCGTTCGTGGAGCATCCGAAGTTTGATAAAGTATTCAACGAGGATGCGCTTGCAGATTATTTATCATTTCAGTTTGTGCCGACAAATGAGACATTTTTTAAAGGGGTGTTCTGTCTCCAGCCGGGACATTATTTTACCTATCAAAAGGAAACGCTTGAGATCAGACG